>NZ_JBQENY010000011.1:0-216068 GCF_052044915.1 Sphingopyxis sp. 22461 | reverse complement strand
GCCTCGCGTCGTCTTCGGGCGGTGGGGGAGCGGGCCGGTGCCGTTCCACGTCAGTGGAAAAACTCTATCGAAGCTGGCGCCAGGCCGCGCTGATCGTCAAAATTCCTTCGAGCAGCTCGGCAAGACCCTCGGCGCTATTCGCGGCCACGGCATCGTCGAGCTTGCGGCGCATGCTGCGATAGACGCGCGACAGCGCGGTCGCGACATCGCCGCCCTTGTCGCGATCGAGTCCCGCGTCGAGACCGATCAGGATCGCGCGCGCGCGGTGCGCGGGTTCGGTCGCCGACACGCGCTGCCCCTGCCGGATCATCGCCCCCAGCACGCCCACGGCGGTCTCCAGCTCGTCATAGAGCATGGTGACCAGCTCGACGGGGTCGGCGGCGGCGGCGCGGCTTTCATGCTGCAATCGGCGATAAAGCCCGGTCGCCCGGACGGTCGAGGCGGTAGCGTTCACGGCGGCGGTCCCCAAGTCCTAGTTCTTAGTCGTTACCCTGGTTCGTCCAGAGTTTGATTTGCTGTTCGAGATAGGTCTGCGTCGCCTTGAACGCCGCGAGCTTGGCTTCGAGCGTGCCATATTGCTTCTCGAGCCGCGCCTTATAAGCGCTCTCGCGCTCCTCGATCTTCTCGAGCTGATCGATGAGATTTTCCTTTTTGGCGTCGAGCGTTTTCGAGACGCGATCGATCGCGCCATTGACGCCGACCGCCTTGTCGCGGATCGCGTCGAGCGCAAAGGCGATCCCGGGATCGCTTATCTCGGTGTGCGTCGCGTCGCGCCGCGGATTGAACAGCGCCTCGACCGCGCCCGCGTCGCTGGCGAGCATCTTGTCGAGCTTGGCGTTGTCGACCGAAAGCAGGCCGTCCTTCGTCGACGAAATGCCGATGTCGGACAGCTTGTTGATGCTGCCGTGGCTCGATAGCACCTTGTTGACGAGGCCGGAAAGTTCGCGTTCGATCTCACGGAGCGAGGTCGTCGCGCCCGACATGCTCGAGGCCGCGACGAGGCTCTTCTTGAGCTGGTTATAGACCGAAACAAAATCGCCGACGGTTTGCTTGATCATCTCGAGCGGGCGGCTCGCACCGATGTCGACGCCTTGTCCGGGCGCCGCCTTTTTCAGCGTGAGCGACATGCCGGGAATCACATCGTCGACGATGTTGTTCGCGCGGCTGAAGGCCACGCCGTCGATCGTGAATTCGGCGTTGGTGGCGGTCTGGCCCACGGTCATGCCGCCGCTGGTCGAAAAGGCCGTCAAGCCCGGGTCGGCACCGGCGTCGGCGGTGAGGGTGAATGCACCGACTTCGCCCGTCGGGCCTTTGACGATCAGGCGGTGGCCGCCCTCATCGGCGATGATCGACGCGGTCACGCCGGCGCCGCTCGCGTTGATCGCATTGGTCAGCCCCTCGAGGCTGTTGTTCGTGGCGCCGATGGTGATCGTCTTGGCGACGCCGCCGACGGTCAGCGTCATCGTGCCCGCGCCGATCGCGGCGGTACGGTCGGCGACGACGGCGGAATAATTGGTCTGCGCGCGCGCGAGCTGCGTCACGACGACGGTCGCGGCGAAGCTGTCAGCCGACAGGCCGGCGCGGCTGGTGGCGCTGAGCACGCTTTCGTCGGAAACGGTCGGCGTGCTGCGCAAGGTGCCGTCGCTGACCATCTGGCCCAGCGAATTGGCAAAGCCGTCGAGGTCCGATCGCGCCTGCGCCAGCGCGCTGATCCGCGTCTGGTTCGCCTGGTTGAGCGAGTTCATGCGCTTTATCTTCGGGTCGCGCGACGCGTTCGACAGGTCGGTGACGAGCTGTTTGACGTCGAGGCCCGACCCGAAGCCGAGGCTGTTGGCGATTGAACTGACCATGGCAAAATATCCTTCGAACCCCTTAACGGCGGCGCGCGGACAAGTTTAAGCCTGACGGCGCCCTTCGGGATCGAAACGATGCGAAGGCGGCACGTCGATCGCGGGCGGCGCCGTGCCTTCGGCGGCCGCACGTTCGAGCTGGAACACGAAAGCGAGCACCGTGGCGACCGCAACGAACAATTCTTCGGGGATCACGCGGCCGGCGCGCGCGGTGAAATAGATGGCGCGCGTGAGCGCCGGATATTCGAGCAGCGGGACATTGGCACCGCGCGCCAGCTCGCGGATCGAGAGCGCGACATCGCCGCGCCCGCGCGCGACGACGACGGGCGCCGCATCGACCCCGGGACGATAGCGCAGCGCGACCGAGAAATGCGTCGGGTTGGTGAGGACGACGGTCGCGTCGGACACCGCCTTGCGCGCCGACCCGCTCAATATGTCGTGCGCGCGCTGGCGCTGTGCCTGCTTGAGTTCGGGGGCGCCGTCGGACTGGCGCATTTCTTCTTTCACTTCCTGCTTGCTCATCATCAGCCGCTGGTTGCGTGTGAACCACTGCACCGGCACATCGATCAGCGCGATGACGACCAGCCCGCCGGCGAGCACCAGCATCGCATGGCCGATTTCCTTTCCGGCCAGGCCGATCGCGGCCATCAGGTCGGTCGACGCCATCGTCATGATCGCGGGCAGGCTGTTCAGGACGAGCCAGTAACCGATGGTGCCGAGCAGCAGCACCTTGGCGAGCGCCTTGCCGAGTTCGGTGACGCCCTGCATCCCGAACATGCGCTTGAGCCCGGCCATCGGGCTCATCCGGTTGCCCTTGAAGTGAAGCGCCTTGCCGCGCCAGCCTATCGACCCGAGCATCGCCGGTCCCGCGACCGCGGCGCCGAGCGTCAGCGCGAACAGGCTTGCGAGCGGAAGCAGGATTTCGGCGCCGTTGCGCATCAGCGCCTCCGCCGGCGCGAAATCGGCGACGTCGGCGGCGGTCAAGGTCAGCCCGCGGCGGACGAGATCGCCCGCCGACTGGACAAACCAGCCGCCTGCGGCGACCATCCAGCCCGCGGCAGCAAGCATCGCCAGCGCCGTCGCGAGTTCGCGCGACATCAGCACATCGCCTTCGCGCGCCGAGTCCGACAGCTTCTTTGCCGTCGGCTGTTCGGTTTTCTGGTCCTTCTCGGTCGTGCCCGACATTGCCTAGATTCCCGCGACCATCCGCGCGGCGTCGAGCGCGTCGGACAGGATGCGCGCGATTGCCTCGGCCATCGCCGGCGTCGCGACGCCGAGCAGCACGATCCCGGCGAGCAAGGTCGCCGGAATGCCGACCGCGAACAGGTTCAGCGCCGGCGCCGAGCGGCCGATGACGCCCATGATGATCTGGACGAGGATCAATACGAAACCGACCGGCATCGCGATGGTGAGCCCCGCGGCGAACATCAGGCTGCCGAAACGGATGATGCCTCCGATCGCGTCCCACGACGGAAAGGCGTTGCCGGGGGGCAGCGCGCTGTAACTGTCGACGATGATGCCGATCAGCACAAGATGGCCGTCGGCAGCGAGGAACAGCGCGGTGGCCATCATCGACAGGAACTGGCCGATCGCCGAACTCGACGCGCCGCTCAGCGGATCGACCATCGACGCGAAGCCGAGTCCCATCGCGTTGCTGATCGCCTCGCCCGCGAGCAAGGCGGCGGCGAGGCCCATCTGGAGGACGAATCCCATCGCGAGGCCGATCACGACCTCGCCAATGATGAGGAAAAAGCCCGGGACCGATACGATCCCTTCAGGCGGCAACGTCATGCCCGACGCGGCGACCGCGGGCACTCCGACCGCGAGCGCGATCACCAGCCGCAGCTGCACCGGCACGCTCGTCGCGCCGAACACCGGCGCGGCGATGAAGGCGGCGCCGGGACGAATCATCCCCAGCATCCATAGCTGGAGCATCGCCTCGATATTCGGGATGTCGGCGGGATTCATCCCCGGATTACTTCACCAGGCTGGGGATTTGGGCGAAGATTTCGCGGGTGAAATCGGTGAGCAGGACGAGGATGCTGCCGCCGAAGATCGCGAGGCAGATCGCCGCGACGATCAGCTTGGGCACAAAGGTCAGCGTCTGTTCGTTGATCGACGTCGCCGCCTGCACCATGCCGAGCAGCACGCCGATGACGAGCACGGGCAGCAGCAAAGGCGCCGACGCGAGCGCGAGAATCCACAGTGACTGCTGCGCCACCCCGATGAAATAGTCGGCCTCCATCCCGCTAACTCACGAAGGAGGAGGCGAGCGATCCCATCGTCAGCGCCCAGCCGTCGACGAGGACGAAGAGCAGGAGCTTGAAGGGCATCGATATGATCGTCGGTGACAACATCATCATACCCAGCGACATCAGCGCCGAGGCGACGATCAGGTCGATGACGAGGAAAGGGAGGAAGATCAGGAAGCCGATCTGGAACGCGGTCTTGAGCTCGCTGGTGACGAAGGCGGGCAGCAGGATCGAGAAGGGCACGTCCTTCGGGCTCGCATAGGTCGGCGCTTTCGCGATCTTCGCGAACATCATCAGGTCGGTCTTGCGCGTCTGCTTCATCATGAAGCCGTGGAGCGCGGTGCCCGAACGCGATACCGCTTCGCCGATATCGATCTGTTCCTGGCCATAAGGTTCGATCGCGACGCGGTTCACTTCGCTGATCACCGGCGCCATCACGAATAGCGAGAGGAACAGACTCAAACCGACGAGTACCTGGTTCGGCGGCGTCTGTTGCAGCCCGAGCGCGTGGCGCAGGATCGACAGCACGATGATGATGCGCGTGAAGCTGGTCATCATCAGGAGCAGCGACGGCAGCACCGTCAGCAGGCTCATCAGGACGAGGATCTGCAGCGACAGGCTCAGAGGGCGGCCATCGCCGCCGATTTCCCCGACCGCGCGGCTCAGCCCGTCGGCGGCCTGCGCATAGGCGGCGGGTGCGGCGCACAGCAGCGCGGCGCCGCCGGCGAGCGCCGCGGCGCGCAGCCAGAAGCGGCGATCAGTCCGCATGGAAGTCGCCCTGGCTGTCGTCGGCGATCCGCGTGATGCCGCTCCGCGACACCGCGATCAGCACGCGCTGCCCGGCAAATTCGACCACCGCGAGTTTCGATCCGGGGCCGAGCGGCAGCACGTCGATCATTTCGACGGCGCGCGTCTTGGCGCCGCCGCCGACGAGCGGTACGCCCATCTGGACGCGCTTCCACAGCCACAGGCTGCCCCACGCCATGCCGCCGACGAGCGGCAGCAGGATGAGCAGGCGGAGGATATATTCGAACATCAGGCTCTCCGCTCGAAACCTTCGAGTCCGCGCGCCGGCGCGACGACTTCGGCGACCTGGATGCCATAGCGGCCGTCGATGCTGACGATCTCGCCCTTCGCGATCAGCGTGCCGTTCGCATAAATGTCGAGCAGATCGGTCGCGGCGCGGTCGAGTTCGATCACGCTGCCCTCATCGATCGCGAGCAGTTCGGAGAGCGTCATCGAGGTCGACCCGACCTCGACCGACACGCGCAGCGAAACGCCGGCGAGCAGGTCGAAATTGGGCGCGGCGGCGATGCTCTTGTCGCGCCGGTCGGCGCGCGCCTTCGGGGCGTCGCTGATATCAGTCATGGTCCGGTCCTTTTTCGATATGGTCTATCATGATCGCGGCGTTGCCATTGGCCTCGCCGATGCTGCCGAGCGCGAAGCTGCGTCCGGCGACGGTCACCGGCACATGGCGCGGCATATTGAGCGGGATGATGTCGCCGACTTCGAGCGCGAGCAGCTTGACGAGGCTGATCTCGGGGCGCGCGAGCACCGAGCGGACGGGCATGCGCACGTCGCGCAGCGCCCTGTCGAGCGCGCCCGACCAGGCCGGATCGCCGCCGCTATTGCCCTGCATGTCGGGAAGCAGTTCGTCGCCCGCGATCCCGCGCAGCGCGGCGACCGGATAGGCGCACATGATCGTCCGCCCCTCGAACGGGGCGCCGCGCAGCGTGAAGCGCTGGACGAACAATTCATCGTCGGCGCGTACCGCGGCGAGCTTGGCGGGATCGGCGGTGACGCAATCGAGTTCGGGCTCGATCGCGAGCTTGCCGCGCCATGCGGCGGCGAGTTGCATCCCGATGTCGCGGCCGAGGCGCGCCGCGAAACGATCCTCGGCGTCGGTCAGTTCCTCGCGCTCGGCGGCGAGCTGGCCGCGGCCGCCATAGAAGATGTCGACGAGCTGGAGCAGCAGCGAGCGCGAGCCCGCGAGCATCACCGGCCCCTTGAGCGGCGGCGCATGATAGCGCCAGAAGATCGCGGGCGCAGCGGACGCGCTCCATTCGGCAAAGCTGACCTGTTCGGCGCCCGACCGTTCGATCTGGACCGTCGGCGCGCCGAGCGCGCGGATCAGGTCGCGCAAGCTGCGCGCAAACTGGTTCGCCACGCCTTCGAGCGCGGGAAAGGCATAGCCATCCGCCGCCCTGCGCAGCAGCAGAGACTCCTTCGTATCCGCAGGCGTGGCCGCAGCTGCTGGTGCAGGTGCGGCCGGTGCCTTCACGGCTTTGACGGTTTTCGTACTGGTGGTCACTGAATCACCAGGCTCGTGAAATAAACATTGTCGATGCCCCCGAAACCTTCCTTGTCGCGCAACACATCGTTGATCGCGGCCGTCAGCTGACGCTGCAGCCGCTGTTTCCCCTGTGATGTGGAAAGCAACGCCGGATCCTGTTCGGCGAGCACCATAAGCACGACCGAACGGATCGGAACAGCCTGCCGTTTGATATTATTGATAACCTTGCCGTCGTAGAAGGTCGAAAGGCTGATACCGACCTGCAGGAAGCCCGATCCGTCGGCGAGGTTCGTCGTGAAGCTGTCGGCGATCGGGTAATAGGTGATCTCGTATTTCTTGGGATCGACCTTGAACTTGTCGTTCGGGACCGACACCGTCCCTACCTTTGGCGGCGCTTCCTTGTCGTCGCCCTCGGCGGCCGGCTCGGGCTCGCCTTCGCTGCGCTCGACCAGCTTGGGGAAATGATCCTCGGGCTTCGCCTCGTGCGCCTGCAGCGCGCCGAAATAGATGCCCGCACCCGCGCCCGCGCCGATCAGAGCGATCGCGGCGACGCCGATGAACAGCAGCTTCTTGAACGAGCCCTTCTTCTTGGGGGCGCCTTCGATATTATCCTTGGCCATGATGGGACCCTTTCTGATCAGGCAAAGCGGCCGCGGCGGTCGGCGGCGCGGTCTTCGTCACGCGGCTCGGCGCGTTCGGTGGCGGTTTCGATGAGGTGCGAGGTGTCGGGCGCGGCAGTGCGACCCTGACCCTGGCCCTGGCTTTGCGACTGGCGTCCGGTCTCGCCCGGCGTGCAGGTCACTTCGGCGCCGGCGACGCGCACGCCCTGCTGGCGCAATTCTTCGACGAGGCGGCCTTGCGCGGCGGTAACGATCGTCGCGGTCGCTTCGTGACGCGTGTCCATTTTCAGCGACACGCCCTCGTCGCCCATCTGCATCGCGACGTCGAGGCGGCCGAGGTGCTTGGGCATCAGGCGAAAGCTGATGTCGCCGCTGTCCGACTTGGTCGCGGCGATGTCGCGCGCGAGCTGGTCGATCCACGCGCCGTCGCTTTCCATATCGAGCACGCGTTCGGCGATCACCGCGGGCGCGGCTGCTTCGGCGAGCGTCGCGGCACTCTGTGCGGCGGGCTGCGCGAAGAGGATCGTCATCGACGGCGCCGCCTCGACGGGCTTGGCGACGGGTGCCTCGGCTCCGGGGAGGATCGGCATCGCGGCATCGCGCGGGCGCGCGGCAACGGGAAGCGCGGGGGCGCTGGTGTCGGCCGGAGCCGTCGCGGCTTCCGCCGGCTTCGCGGGTTTTGCGGCGCCCGGGGGTGCGGCGGCGGGGCTCGCGGCGGCCGGAACTGCGGCCGCCACGATCGCGGCCCAGTTTGTGGCCGGCGCAGCCGCCACGGTCTCACCGGTCTCGGCCGTGTCCGACGAGGGGGCTTCCGCTTCGGGCTTGGCCCCAGCGGGCTTGCCCGACGTCTGTGCGGGCGCGGCGCCGGGGATGCTGCCGTTCAGCGCGATCAGCAAGTTCGCGGCCAGCGCCGCGGGATCGGCTTTGGCCGGCTCGGCCTTTACCGCGGGGGTTTCGACGGCGACGGCCGTTTCGACGGGGGCGTCGACCTGCGGGGCCGCGACATCGACGGCCGGTGCGGGATCGATCTTGATCGCCGCCGCGGCAGCATTCGCGATCGGCGCGACGGCGACCGGCGCGGCGGCGAGCAGCTGGTCGAAACCGCCTTCGCCGCCGCCTTCGGGAAGCTGCCCGATGTTGGCGAGGAAGGTTGCGAAGCCCGCGGGCATCGCGCCCTGGATGGTGGGGAGAGAGGGCGCGCTCATCATGCCGCGCCGCCTTCGATCAGCCGCAGGCGCATGCCCGTGCGCGGGCGGTGCGGGCGGTTGGCGTCGTCGCGGCGTTCCTGTTCGACCTGCGCCGCTTTCCGGCTGCGTTCGTACAGGCGGACCGCCGATTCTTCCCTGACCATCGCGTTCTGCGCCAGCGCGCCGGCCTGGTCGCGGCGCTCGCTGGCATTGCTCAGCGGCGCGGTCAGGCTTTCCTGCGCGATGTCGAGCCGCATCGCGAGTTCGCCGATCGTGTTGAGCGCGCGGCCGGCGACCGCACCCTTGGCCATCGCGAGATCGACGCGCAGCGTTTCGAGCCGCTTCGCGAGTTCGACGAGGTTCGCCAGTTCGCCATTGGCGCGCGCCAGATTGGCCTCCGCCTGCTGATGTTCGACGGAGCGCACGCGAATGATACGTTTGCGGCGTGCGGTACGGGCGTTCATGCGGAATATCCTTCAATCAGGGCTTGGCGGGAAATGTCGAAATCGACCTGCGCCTTGGCAGGCTGCGAAACATAGGCGAGCTGGTCGGCGTGGCGCGCGATGGCGGTATCGAGCACCGGATCGGCGCCGGCGACGTAAGCGCCCATCAGCATCAGATCGCGATTCTCTTCATAGAGCGACCAGAGCTGGCGGAAGCGCGCGGCGGCGGCGGCATGTTCGGGATCGACCGAATCGACCATCGTGCGCGACAGCGAGCGTGCGACGTCGATCGCCGGATAGACGCCCTGTTCGGCGAGCTGGCGCGACAGGATGATATGACCGTCGACGATCGCGCGCGCGCTGTCGACGACGGGATCGTCGATGTCGCCGCCATCGGCGAGCACGGTGTAAAGCGCGGTGATCGATCCGCCGGTTTCGCGGTCGATGCCGGCGCGCTCGCACAGCGAGGGAATGAGCGCGAAGACCGACGGCGGATAACCCTTCATCGTCGGGGGCTCGCCCAAGGTCAGCCCGATCTCGCGCTGCGCATGCGCGACGCGGGTCAGGCTGTCGATCAGCAGCAGCACCTTCTTGCCCTCGGCGCGGAATGCTTCGGCGATCGCGGTCGCGCGCATCGCGGCGCGCAGGCGGAGGAGGGGCGGATGGTCGGCGGGAACCGCGACGACGACCGATTTCTTGCGCACTTCGGGGGGCAGCTTGGTTTCGACGAAGTCGCTGACTTCGCGGCTGCGTTCGCCGATCAGCCCGACGACGATCACGTCGCATTCGGTGCCGGCGATCATCTGGCCCATCAACACCGACTTACCGACGCCCGAGCCCGCGATGATCGCGACGCGCTGGCCTTCGCCGACGGTGAGCAGGCCGTTGATCGCGCGCACGCCCATGTTGAGCGGCCTGGTCACACGGCCGCGGCGCAGCGGGTTGACCTTGCGGCCGGCGAGCGGCCACTGGAACTGCGACTGGATCGCGGGGCGGCCGTCGAGCGGGTTGCCCTGCGCGTCCATGATGCGGCCGAGCAAGGTCTTGCCGACGGCGACCATGCTGCTCGCGCCATGCGGTTCGACCGGCGCGCCAGTGACCAGCGGCTTGTTCATGTCGAAGGGCAGGACAAGGCTGCGGTGGCCACGAAAGCCCACGACCTCGCCATAGACATAGTCATTGTCGGCCGACTTGATGCGGACGTTGCTGCCCAGCGGCTGGGGAAAGCCGGAGACTTCGAGCATGATCCCCTCGTGCGCGACGAGCGTGCCGATGCGGCGCGGGCTGGCGCCCGCGAGGTCGACGGGGTCGAGCAGCTGCTGCGCGCTCATGGCGAGGCGGCGCGTCACGCGGCGTGTTCCGTACCGAGCGCGGTGCGCAGTTCGTCGAGATAGACGGCGCGGCCATGTTCGATCCAGCCGGTCGAGGTTTCGAGGCGGACGGTGCCGCGCACCATCGCGGGATCGCTCTCGATCGCCAGCGTCAACGGAGCGTCGGCGAGTAGCACGGCGTCTTCGGGATGAACCCAAAGCGTGCGCGCCTTGTCGGCGTCGGCGACCATCGAGGCGGCGGTTTCGGCCTGTGCCTGCAGCCATTCGGCGTCGATCGGCGCGGCGGCGACGATCTGGCGCACCAGCCGTTCGACGGTTTCGGCGATCAGCTGCGCGAGTTCTTCGCTCGGCTCGTCCTGCAGCGCTTCGGCGCCGGCAAGCAATGCGAGCAGCTGGTGACGCTCGGCAACAAAGGCGGCTTCGGCGAGGCGCTGGCCTTCGGCGAGGCCGAGCGCGAAGGGATCTTCGAGGTCGAGTTCGTCGATGCTTTCCTGTTCGGTCGCCTGCGCCGTGTAGACGGCCGGCGCGAAGGACATCGGGCGAAAGCCGCTGCCGCGCGCCATCGCTTCGGTGAGCGAGACGGGGGCGAAGCCGGCCTGGGCGGCGCGATCAGACATAATCGTCGCCTCCGCCCGCGATCATGATTTCGCCCGATGCGGCCATCTGGCGGACGATCTGCATCACGCTCTTCTGCGCATCGTCGACGTCGGCGCGCTTGACCATCGTCATTTCGGCCATCTCGTCGCGGATCGTTTCGGCGGCACGCTGCGACATGGTGGCAAGGCACATGTCGACCATCTCGTCGTCGGCGCCCTTGAGCGCGATCGCGAGCTGGGCGGCGTCGACCGAGCGCAGCACGCTGCTGAGGCTCTTCTTGTCGAGGTCGCGCAGGTTTTCGAAGATGAACATCTCTTCCTCGATCGTCTGGGCGAGCACGCGGTCGTGCTTCTTCAGCGAACGAAGCGTGCGCTCCGACAGCTGTTTCGGCATCTTCTTCATGATCTTGGCGACGTCGCTCGGGCCGCCGATCGCCTGCTTGGCGACGCGCTGGCCATCGACGTTGGCGCTCGCGAGCACCGCTTCGAGATCCTCGATCGCCGCGGCGGGCACCGAGGTGAGCATCGCGGCGCGCAGCACCAGGTCGGCCTGCAGCACTTCGTCGAGCGTTTCGATCGCACGCGCGGCGACATCGGGGACGAGCACCGAGAGGATCAGCGCGCCGACCTGCGGATGCTCGCTGGCGAGCAGCCCGCTGATCGCGTCGACGTCCATCCAGCGCAGCATTTCGAGCGACGCGGCGCTCCGCTGCGGCGCGACGGCGGCGAGGATATTGTCGGCGCGGACATTGCCGACGGCTTCGTTGATCACGGTGCGGATGCGCGTGTCGGCGCCGATCGCGAGCGCGCTGACATCGCGGCTGCGCGTCACGAAGCGGTCGAGTGCCTGGCCGATCTGCTGTTCGCTGGCGTTCGCCGTGTCGAACATCGCTTTCGCCAGCTGGCGGACCTCTTCGGGACCGAGCTGTTTCAGGATCGTCGCGGCTTCGCTTTCGTCGAGCAGCATCAGCAGGATCGCGGCGGCGGCCGATCCTTCGATCGCGGGCATGGCGGGTGCGTTATCGAGTTCGGCGACTTCAGGCACGGGCGCCCTCCTGCATCAGGTGGCGGACGACGAGCGCGGCGCGCGCCGAATCCTGGCGGACGAAGGCGCGGACGAGGTTGGCGCGCGCTTCATAGCTCGGCGCCTGCTCGATCATCTCGAGGGTGATTTCGCGGCCGCCCTGACCGCTGGCGAGTGCCGGGCGGTCGGTGGCGGCGAGCAGCGATGCTTCGAGTTCCTGATTCTGCGCGATGCGCTTCGCGGCGCGTTCCTTGGCGGCGCGGATCATCGGGCGGCCGATGAACAGGAAGGCGAGCAGCGCGGCGAGGATCGCGCCGACCTGCTTGACCAGCGGCATGAACCAGCCCTGGTCGTAAAAGGCGGGCGCGGTGTCTTCGACCTGCACGAACGGGCGCTGGTTGATCGCGACCAGATCGCCGCGCGTCGCGTCATAACCGATCGCGCCCTTTACCAGATTGTCGATCTTGGTGAGATCGGCCTGCGTCAGCGCCTTCTTGCCCTGATTGAGCGCGACCGCGACCGAGACGCGGCGCAGCTTGCCCTGCGGCGAGTGCGTCACCGAAATCTCGCGGCCGACTTCATAAGCGCGCGCGGCGTTCTCGTTGCTCTCGGTGCCGGGTGCCGGCGGTGTGCCAGCGGGGACCGGCTGCGGACCGGTCGCGGTGATGGTGGTTGCCTGCGGCGGCTGGTTCGACAGCGCGCCGGGGATGCCGACCGCGGGGGCGCTCGTGCCGCTGGTCGAGCGCGTGATCTGCTCGCTGGTCAGCGCACGGTCGTTCTCGGGGAAGCTTTCGCGCGTCGCCTGGCTTTCGGACATGTCGACGTCGGCGTGGACTTCGACGCTATAATTGCCGGCGCCGAGCATCGGGCCGAGCAAGGTGTCGAGCGCGCGGCGGAAGCGGTCTTCGACCTGCAGCTGCAGCTGGAACGCCTTCATGTCGCTGCCCGATGCGGTGTCGGAGAGCAAAGCGCCGCGCTGATCGATCACCGACACCTGATCGGCGTTCATGCCGGGGATCGACGAGGCGACAAGGAAACGGATGGCCTGCACCTGACCGTCGCTCAGCGAACGGCCGTTCTGCAGCGTCAGCATCACCGATGCGGTGGCGGGCTTGTCTTCGCGGACGAACAGGCTGGGTTCGGCGGCGGCGACATGGACGCGCGCGCTCTTGACCGCGTCGATCGTCTCGATCGTGCGCGACAGATCGGCCTCGCGCGCCGAGCGCAGCGCTTCACCCTCGATCGCGCGGCTCGACCCCATGGGCAGCGCGGCGATCAGGCTGTCGCCGCTCGGCGCCGCCTTGGGCAGGCCTTGCCCCGCGAGCGCTATGCGCGCCTGATGCAGCTTGTCGGCGTCGACGGTCAGCGCGCCCGTGGTCGGGTCGATGCTGTGGCCGATACCCTGCGTCTGCAGCGCGTCGGCGACCGCCGCCTTGTCGGTGTCGTCGAGCCCGGCGAACAGCTGCGCCTGCGGCGCCGCCTGCATCGTGAAATAGGCGAGCGCGGCGATGCCGATCGCCGACGTCATCGCGATCGCGGGCAGCGCGCGCTGCACCGCCGGCTGGCGCATGAACTGGGTGAACGGCGCGAGCCGGCCGCCCAGGACGGGGGCGGGGAGGCGGTTCGCGTTACCGTCGGTCACAGAGTTGGGGACGGGGGTAAGGATCTGGGTCTCGGCCATGGATTACACCGGCATGTTCATGATGTCGCGGTATGCGGACAGCAGCTTGTTGCGGACTTGCAGAGTGGTTTCGAAGCCGAGCGAGGCTTTCTGGCGCTCGATCATCACGCTGACGATGTCGTGCGTGTCGCCGCGCTCATAGGCTTCGGTGATCTGGCTCGCCTTCGACTGCTGCGCATTGACCTGTTGCAGCGCATTGTTGATCGCGGCGCCGAAATCGGGGGTTCCCGCTGCGCCGCCGACGCCGCCTTCGGCCGCGCCGATCCCGCCGCGGCCTGCGGCGCGCTGCAGCGCCTGGTTCTGATTGAGGATCGAACTGCGCATCTGCAGCAGCCGGCTCGGGTCAATCGTGCTCATTGCTTTTTCATCCGTCCTGATGGCGGCGATGTGCCGCACGCAAAGAACAATGCAAAGCGCGTGCCAAAAAAATTAATGGCTTATTTTCAGTGTATTGATCTGGATTGCCGGTGCCCGTCGGGCCGTTTCGGCATTTTTTTGACACGCGGGCTTAAGCGCCGCCGACGCCCGCCGTTACTGCTTTCGTGACCGCTCCTCGAGCCCTCACATCACGGGAATGGCCATCGAGGCCGGAAAGGAACAAAGATGACTGTCATCAACACCAATGTGAGCGCGCTTCGCGCCCAGAACAATTCGCGCGTCGCCAGCCAGGCGCAGTCGCAGGCGATGGAACGCCTGTCGAGCGGCAAGCGCATCAACGCTGCGAAGGACGACGCCGCCGGCCTCGCCATCGCAACCCGCATGGAGGCCGCATCGCGCGGTTTCACGCAGGCCATCCGCAATGCCAACGACGGCATTTCGCTCGCCCAGACCGCCGACAGCGCCGCGGGCAGCATCTCGGACATCCTCGTCCGTATGCGCGACCTGTCGATGCAGGCATCGACCGGCACGCTCAGCGATCCCGACCGCGTGCTGGTGCAGAAGGAAGTCACCGCGCTGATCGCGCAGATTGGCGACGTCGTCGGTCAGACCACCTTCAACGGCAACAAGCTGCTCGACGGCAGTGCCGCCACCGGTTTCAATATCCAGACCGGCATCAATAACACCGAGGTCGTGAACATCACCATCGCGAACCTCGGCACGGCCGGCACGGCGCTTACCGGCGTCGGTGCGATCTCCGTCGCTACGCAGGCCGGGGCTACCTCTGCGCTGGCAGTGCTTGACACGGCGATCGACAATGTCGCCAGCGAACGCGCCAATCTCGGTGCGCAGCAGAACCGCCTGACCTCGGCTGTCGATAATTTGACGTCGCGCGTCACCAATCTGGACGAAGCCAAGTCGCGCATCGAAGACGCCGATTTCTCGGTCGAATCGACGAACCTCGCGGCTGCCGGCATCCTGGCGCAGGCATCGACCGCGATGCTCGCCCAGGCGAACCAGAGCTCGCAGGGCGTGATGAACCTGCTCCGCGGCTAAACTTCGCAAATAAATTTCAGGCTATATTCGGTTGGTCCCTTAGATAGCCTGATCCGATGCCCCGGCCCCCACAGCCGGGGCATCTTCTTTTTTGTCTGTTCGGCATGGCCGAACAGGGACGGCACCAGCCCGCTCCCCCTCCCGGCCTCCCCAGGTTACTATCGTTGGGGAGGCCGGGAGGGGGAGCGGGCTGGTGCCGTTGCCGACGTCAGTCGGCCGCAACTAATGAAAATCCCGCGACTTGGGCAGGATGCGGACATCGCGCGGATGGCCATGCTTCGCCGCATAGCCCCGCGGCAGCTGCGGATGCTTGACCTCGTCGGCGCGGCAGACGTCGGGTTCAAAACGCCGGTCGCTGCCCAGCGTATCGAGCATCGCGGTGCAATCGACGATGCGCGTCGCCATCAGGTGGATCACGCCCTCCTTGCTCCGCTGCACCTCGCCCTCGGCGAGCATGAGCCGCGAGGCCATGACGGCGCGGCGATAGCGTTCGAAATGGCGCGCCCAGAGCAGGATGTTGACGATCCCGCCCTCGTCCTCGAGCGTGATGAAGATCGCATTGCCCTTGCCCGGCCGCTGGCGGATCAGCACGACCCCCGCGGTGCGGACGATCGAGCCGTTCTTCGCCGCCATAACCTCGGCCGCGCTCAGCACGCCCTCACGCGCGAAATCGCGGCGCAGGAACGCCATCGGATGGCCCTTCAGCGACAGCCGCGTCGTCTGATAATCGGTGAGCACATGCTCGACCATCGGCGTCGGCGGCAGCTCCGCATCCTCCTCGGCACCGAGCTCGTCGGTTTCGGCCGCACCGAACAGCGGCAACACGCCCTGGCGGACGCGCCGCGCGTCCCACAGCGCCGGCCGCCGTTCGAGTCCCATCGACCGGCACGCATCGGCTTCGGCGAGCAGGCGCAGCGCGCGCGGCGGCAGGCCCGCGCGGCGCGCGAGTTCCTCGACCGAGGCGAAGGATGTGGTTCGTGCCTCGACGATCTGGTTCGCCCATTCCTCGCGAAACCCGTCAACCTGCCGGAAACCGAGCCGGAGCGCGAGGCTGCCGTCGTCCTTCCGTTCGATGCTGTTGTCCCAATCGCTCGCGTTCACATCGACCTCGCGCACCTCGACCCCATGCTCGCGCGCATCGCGAACGAGCTGTGCCGGGGCATAGAAACCCATCGGCTGCGAGTTGAGGATTCCGCACGCGAAGACGGCGGGGTGATGGCATTTCAGCCACGACGACACATAGACGAGCTTGGCGAACGACTGGGCGTGGCTTTCGGGAAAGCCGTAGCTGCCGAAACCCTCGATCTGTTTGAAGCAGCGCGCAGCGAAATCGGCTTCGTAGCCGCGGCGTATCATGCCGCCGATCATCTTCTCCTTATATTGATGGATCGTTCCGGCATTTCTGAAGGTCGCCATTGCACGGCGCAGACCATTGGCTTCATCAGGGGTAAATTCAGCGGCAACAATGGCGAGCTTCATCGCCTGTTCCTGGAACAGGGGGACACCGCATGTCCTGCGAAGCAGATTGTAAAGTTCCTTGGGATCGTGCGGCGGCGCAGGCGAAGGATAGTCCACCGCTTCCTCGCCACTACGGCGCTTCAGATAGGGATGAACCATGTCCCCTTCGATCGGCCCCGGCCGGACGATCGCGACCTGAATGACAAGGTCATAGAATTCCCGCGGGCGCAGCCGTGGCAGCATGTTGATCTGCGCGCGGCTTTCGACCTGAAAGACGCCGATGCTGTCACCCTTGCAGAGCATGTCATAGACGGCCGAATCCTCTTCGGGGACTGATTTGAGGTCGTGATCGCCCAGATCGTGGAGCCGCATCAGGTCGAAACATTTGCGGATACAGGTCAGCATCCCGAGCGCGAGGACATCGACCTTCATCAAGGCGAGTTCGTCGATGTCGTCCTTGTCCCATTCGATGAAGGTGCGGTCCTCCATCGCGGCATTGTGGATGGGCACCGTCTCGTCGAGTCGGTCCTCGGTCAGCACATAGCCGCCGACATGCTGCGACAGGTGGCGCGGGAAGGTGAGCAGCTGCGCGACGATCCATTGCAGCCGCGCAATATCATCCAGCGCGGGGTCGAGGCCCGCTTCGATGAAGCGCTCGATGGGCATCTCGCTCCCCCAGCTGCCCCAGGTCGTGTCGGCGAGCCGCTGCGTGACATCCTCGCTGAGTCCCAGCGCCTTCCCGACCTCGCGCACCGCGCTGCGCGGCCGGTAATGGATCACCGTCGCGGCAATCCCCGCACGCCGCCGCGTGTAGCGGCGATAGACATATTGCATCACTTCTTCGCGCCGCTCGTGCTCGAAATCGACGTCGATATCGGGCGGCTCGCGCCGTTCCTCGGACAGGAAGCGCGTGAAGAGCAGGTTGTTGGCGATGGGGTCGATCGAGGTGATTTCGAGCAGATAGCAGACGAGCGAATTCGCCGCCGACCCGCGGCCTTGGCAGAGGATTGGGGGCTCCTGCGTCCGCGCGAATTTCACGATGTCGTGGACGGTCAGGAAATAGCAGGCGAAGTTGCATTTGCGGATGAGGGTGAGCTCTTCATCAAGCACCGCCTGCCAACGGTCGGGCAATCCGCCCGGATGAAGCTTGGTCGCAGCTTTCATCACCATATGTTCGAGCCAGCTTTGGGGCTCCCAGCCTTCGGGCACCGGCTCGTGCGGATATTCATATTCGAGATCGCGGAGCGAAAAGCCGATGCGGCCGAGTATCTTCGCGCTTTCGTCGACCGTTTCGGGGCAGGTGCGGAACAGACGCCGCATTTCCTGCGGGGATTTCAAATGACGTTCACCATTGGCGCGTAGCAGGCGGCCGGCATCGCTGAGGTTCGTGCCTTCGCGAATGCAGGTGATGACATCATGGAGCGGCCGCTGCGCGCGCGTGGCATAAAGCGCGTCGTTGGTCGCGAGCATCGGAATGCCGACGCGGTCGGCCAAGGCGCCCAGCCGCGAGAGGCGGCGGCGATCGCTGCCGCCTCTTGGCATCGTCGCACCCAGCCATAGCGAGCCCGGTGCGACCTCGGCCAGACGGCGCAGGATCACTTCATCCTTTTCGGACGCCATCGCGATCAGGATCATATCCTCGCAATGGACCAGCAGATTCTTGAGCTTCATCACGCAATCGCCCTTTGTGGTGCGGCGGTTGCCGATGGTGAGCATCCGGGTCAGTCGGCCCCAGCCATGGCGCGTGGTCGGATAGGCGATGATATCGGGCGTGCCGTCGTCGAAGACCAGCCGGGCACCGACGACGAGCTTGAAAGGGGGGAGCTCGATCCCTTCTTCCGCGGCATCCTCGCGCAGCTTGCGCAGCCCGGTCAGTGCCCGCACGACCCCCGCAACGCTGTTGCGGTCGGCGATGCCGATGCCCGTCATGCCGAGGTCGATCGCCTCCGCAACCATTTCGGCGGGATGCGATGCCCCGCGCAAAAAGCTGTAATTGGTCGCGGCGACCAGTTCGGCGAAACCGGTTTCGGGCGCCTCGCTCATGCGAAGACCCCGTGGATATACCAGCGCGGGTCGGGCTTTTCGTCGTAGAGGCCGTGGCGAAAGAGCCAGAAGCGGCGGCCCTGCGCATCCTCGACGCGGTAATAGTCGCGCGTCAGCCCGCCATTGTCGCGGCGGCGCCACCATTCGGCGGCGATACGTTCGGGCCCTTCGTAACGGCGGATCGCGTGCGTCGCGCGGCGCCAGCGGAAATGGTGCGGCGGGCCGTCGGGCACCTCGGCGATCACCTCGATCGGCTGCGGCGGATCGAAGAGGTGGAAGGGACGCGTCGGCGGCTCGCCTTCCTCGGGCGCGGGCCAGGCCAGCGGGAGCGGCGCGTCGGCCGCGGGCAGTTCGAGCTGCGCCTGTTCGGGGATATGCGTATCGGCAGGGCGCAGTCGCCGCACCCGCCCGCGTCCGAGCCGCGTCGTCAGCCGGTCGGCGAGTTCGTCCATCGCCGCGCCTTCGTTCGCCGTGCGGACCGCGCCGCCCTCCAGCTTCAACTGCGTCGCGGTCAACCGCTCGAGCCGCGGCACCGCGAGGCGGATCATGTCGAAACCGAAACCGGGGTCGAGCGGGTCGGCGAGGCTGTCCATACGCTCGGCGAACAGGCGCATCACCAGCCCCGTGTCGCGCGTCGGGTGGCCGGTTTCGATCGCGATGCTGCGCGCGAGGCCATCGCTGCGAAAGAAGGTCGCGCGGAAATGGCGCCCGCCCTTGCCGCGTTCGCCAAGCTCCTCGATCGCTTCGCCGGTGAGTTCGGCTAGCACTTTGGTGGCGTGCGCCGTGCTGCCGAGCGGCTCGGCGAAGCGGCGTTCGGCGACCACGGGCGGCAGGGCGATGCGCGGGGCGAGCGGGCTGGGCGCATCGCCGAGCAGGCGGCGCAGCGCCATCGCGGCGTCGGCGCCGAAGCGCGCGGCGATATTCGCCATCGGGCGGCTCGCGAGGTCGCCGATCGTCTTGAGCCCTGCGCGGACCAGCGCGGTGGTCGCTTCGGCTTCGAGTTCGAGCGCGGCGACGGGCAGGCGGCGGATCGCTTGCCGTTCGTCGGGGGCAGGGCGCGTCTGGTAGCGCGCGAGTGCGCGCGCGGCATCGGCGGTCGGACCGAGCGCGTGGCGCAAGGTCATGCCGAGCCGCGCGAGGCGTCTCTCGGCATCGCGCACGAGCTCCGCCTCACCGCCGTACAGATGTTCGGCGCCCGCGATGTCGAGGATCAGCCCGTCGGGTGCGTCGAGCGAGACGAGCGGCGAGTAGCGCGCGCAGCCCTGCGCGAGCCGGTCGAGCCAGTCCTGGTCGAGCACCGGGTCGTGCGGGACGACGGTAAGCTCGCCGATCTGTGCGCGCGCATCGGCGAGCGGCATGCCGGGGCGCAGCCCGACGCCCAGCGCCTCTGCATCGACGCTAGCGATCCTCATCGCACCGCGCTGCTTCTCGGCGAAGACGAGCGGCGCGTCAGGCGGCCGCGGCGCCGTGCGAAGCCATCGCTCGGCGGGCAGGAAGGGGAAGAAGAGCGCCAGATAGCGCCGCTTCGTCGGCATTTGGCCCAAAAGCTTTTTCGTCATGGTTCCAGTCCAGTCGCCAGCGGGCGGGCGCAGCGCCGCCGCGCCAGCGCAGCAATTCGAGGTCGAAGGCGGGCGCGCCGGGGGCGTTCGCTTCGAGCGCGTGCGAGGCGGCGGCGGCGACACTCCAGCGCGTCTCGGCGACGCTCGGCGCCGGCGCGGCATTGAGCCGGAGCATCAGCAAGATCGTCCCCGCATCGCGCGCGCCGAGCGCGAGGCGGCGCCCCGCGGTGAGGTCGAGCAAAGGGAATTTGCCCCAGCTTTCGACGATCACCGCCGCCGATCCCGCACAGCGGATCGCATCGTTCGCGCAGGCGAGCAGCATCTTCGGATCGGTGGTCTCGACGAGCAAAAGCCGGTCGGGGTCGCCGCCGAGCTCGGCAATACCGGGTGCATAGATATGGCCCGTGCGCTTGCCGGCATCGCTCGTGCGCAGCCAGATCAGCGGCGCCTTGCCGGGTGTGCGCAGCGCGATCAGCGCGGCGAAGGCGGCGGCGCTCGTCGCGTCGAGCGCATCGGCGGCGAAAAATTCATGGGTGCGCCCAATCATCAGGCCGCCGCCGATCGCGGCGTCGAAGGACGCGTGCCCGCTCGCCAGCCAGCCGTCGGCCCGGCGGCTTTCGAAACCGCCATTGGCGGCCAGCCGGGCGATGCGTTTGCGCAGCCCGGCGAGTTGGGAAGACGACTCGCGCATCATTTGTTCCTGATATGTTCTATTAGCGCGCGAGCGGGGTCGATTGTCAAGATGAGTCAGTCGCTCCCGTTCCGTCACCCCGGACTTGATCCGGCATCAATTCCGGCGGCGTGGTCGTGGACCCCGGATCAAGTCCGGGGTGACGAAGCTATTGGGGTGCAGGCGCGGCCGAACCCGCGCTGCTGTCGCCGCCCAGCGTACGGAACAGCGCGATTCGCGTGCTGACGAGCAGCAATTGCGTCCCGACCTCGCTCCGCCGCGCCGAATAGAGGCTGCGCTGCGCGTCGAGGCTGGAAAGGAAGCTGTCGACGCCGCCCTTGTAGCGCGCGTCGGCGAGCGTTGCGGTGTCGGTCGCGGCTTCGGTGTTCGCCGCCGCGGCGCGGGCGCGCTCGGAAATCGTGCCCTGCACCGCGAGCGCGTCGGCGACCTCGCGGAACGCGGTCTGGATCGCGCCTTCATAGCCCGCGAGCGCGGCGTCGCGCTGCGCTTCGCTGACTGCGACACCCGCGCGGCGGCCGCCGGCGTCGAAGATCGTCGCGGTCGCGTCGCCGCCCGCCGACCAGTTGAACGACCCGCTGTCGAACAGACTGCCGAGCGCATTGCTCGCAAAGCCGAGCAGCCCGGTGAGCGAGATCGACGGGAAGAGCTGCGCGCGCGCGACGCCGATGTCGGCGTTGGCGGCGCGCAGGCCATATTCGGCCTCGATCACGTCGGGACGGCGGAGCAGGATTTCGGAGCTGACCCCGGCGGGCAGCGACACGATCGCGGGCGTCACTTCGGTGAGGCTCGCGGGCAGCAGCGTCCGGTCGACATCGCCGCCGACGAGCAGGCGGATGAGATTCTCATCCTGCGCGAGCGCGGTCCTTTGCTGCGCGATCGAATCCTCGGCGGTCGCGAGGATCTGTTCGGCCTGGCGCAGATCGGTGCGCGGCGCGACGCCGCCGTCGAGCCGCGCCTTGGTCAGCCGCACGCTCTCGCGCGCATTGGTGGCGGTGTCCTCGGCGATTTTGAGCAGATCGCGGTCGGCGCCATAGGTCGCCCATGCGTCCGCGAGATTGGCGATCAGCGCTAGCCGCACGGTGCGCGACGCCGCCTCGGTGCCGAGCGCGCGATTGCGGTCAGCTTCGGTCGCGTTGGCGAGCTTGCCGAACAGGTCGAGTTCGAAAGCGGTGATGCCGCCGCGCAGCGAGAAATCGCCGCTGCCGTTCGTGTTGCCGCCGCCATCCGAATAGCCCGCGCCGGCGCTGATCCCGAGCTCGGGGAATTGCCCCGATCGCGTGACGCGCACCTGCGCGCGCGCCGCGGCGACATTGGCATAAGCGACGCGAAGGTCGCGGTTGTTCGCGAGCGCCTGATCGGTCAGCGACTGGAGTCGCGGATCGGTGAACACGCTTTTGTACGAGAGGATCGGCAGCGCCGCCTCGCTCTGGAGCAGATAGGCGTCGCCGGCGGGCCAGCTTTGCGGGACGGGCGGCGCCGGCAGCACCGTCTTCGGCGCGAGCGAGCAGCCGGCCAGCATCAGCGTACTTGCCAACAGGAGGGCGCGGGCGTGGATCATGCCGGCACCTCCGCCGCGCCTTCATCCTTGTTCTTGCCGAAGCGCGCGCGCGCCGCCGCGAGGCCGTCGCGCACGCCGCGGCGGACGAGGACGAAGAAGAGCGGGATAAAGAAGATCGCGAGGAAGGCGGCGGTGAGCATGCCGCCGATCACCGAGGTGCCGATCGCGACGCGGCTGTTCGCACCCGCGCCGGTCGCGATCGCGAGCGGCAGCACGCCGAAGATGAAGGCAAAGCTCGTCATCAAAATCGGGCGCAGGCGGATGCGCGCCGCAGCGATCGCAGCCTCGATCACGCGTTTGCCTTTGCGCTCTTCCTGCTCGGCGAATTCGATCATCAGGATCGCATTCTTCGCAGCTAACCCCATCGTCGTGAGCAGACCGATCTGGAGGTAGACGTCATTCTCGAGCCCGCGCAGATTGACGGCAAAGATCGCGCCGATCAGCCCGAGCGGAATGACCAGGATCACCGCGAGCGGGATCGTCCAGCTTTCATAAAGCGCCGCGAGGCAGAGGAAGACGACGAGCAGCGACAGGCCATAGAGCAAGGGCGCCTGTCCCGACGAGAGGCGCTCCTGATAGGAGGAGCCCGACCAGGCGACGCTGGTGCCGGGGATCTCGTTCGCCATCCGCTCCATCTCGTCCATCGCCTCGCCCGAACTGGTGCCCGGCGCGGGCTGGCCCGAGATTTCGAACGCGGGCACGCCCTGGAAGCGCGAGCTGCTGCTCGGCGTCGTCGACCAGCCGGTCTTGGCGAAGGCGGAGAAGGGCGACATTTCGCCGTCGGCCGAACGCACATACCATTGGCCGAGGTCTTCGGGCCGCGCGCGATAGGGGGCGTCGCCCTGGACATAGACGCGCTTGACGCGCCCCTTGTCGATGAAGTCGTTGACATAGCGTCCGCCCCACGCGGTCGCGAGCGTCGAATTCACATCGGCATTGTCGATGCCGTACGCCGTCAGCCGCTGCGTATCGATGTCGATCTTCAGCGTCGCGACGTCGGGCAGGTCGGACAGGCGCACCGAGGTCAGCTTCGGATTCGCATTCGCCGCGGAAAGCAGTTTTTCGCGTGCTTCGGCGAACTCTTCGCGGCTCATCCCGCTGCGGTTCTGAAACTGCATCGTGAAGCCCGACGAATCGCCGAGCCCGCGCACCGCGCCGGGGACGAGCGCAAAGATCTGCGCGTCGCGGAGGCCGCTCAGCGCCTTGCGCGCGCGTTCGGCGATCGCATCGGCGGTATTCTCCTTGCCCGGGCGGTCGTCCCAATGGGTGAGGTTGACGAAGCCCTGGCCGGTGTTCTGCCCCGAAGCGCCACCGCCGCCGCCGCCCGCGATCAGAAACAGCGCCTGCGTGTTCGCCTTTTCCGCGGTGAGCATATATTTTTCGATTTCGTCGCGCACTTCGAGCGTACGCGCCTGCGTCGCGCCCGCGGGCAAGCGAAATTGCACCGAAACGCGTCCCTGATCCTCGTTGGGCAGGAAGCCGCTCGGCAGGCGCAGGAACAGGACGACAAGCAGGACGAGCAGCACCGCGTAGATGCCGAGGAAGAGCCATTTGCGGTCGACGACCTTGGTAACGCTGCCGACATAGCGGTCGACCGACCGGTCGAAGCGCGTGTTGAAGCCGGTCTTGGCGCGTTCGAGCAAGGCACGCGCGCGCGGGAAGCGCCCGCCCTCGGCCGGTGCGTCGCCATGGCTCTTCGGCTTGAGTAGCGTCGAGGTCAGCGCGGGGCTGAGGATCAGTGCGACGAGCACTGACAGCGCCATCGCCGACACGATGGTGACCGAGAATTGGCGATAGATGACGCCGGTCGACCCGCCGAAGAAGGCCATCGGCAGGAACACCGCCGACAGCACGAGCGCGATCGCGATCAGCGCGACCTGCAGCTCCTTCATCGACTGGATTGTCGCGTCGCGCGCCGACATGCCGGGGTTTTCTTCCATCAATCGCTCGACATTCTCGACCACGACGATCGCGTCGTCGACGAGCAGCCCGATCGCGAGCGTCAGCCCGAACAGGGTGAGCGTGTTGATGCTGAACCCCAGCATATAGAAGATGGCGAAGGTACCGAGCAGCACGACGGGCACCGCGATCGCGGGGATCAGCACCGCGCGCCAGCTTTGCAGGAAGACGAACATCACAAGGATGACGAGCAAAATCGCCTCGAACAGCGATTTTTGCACTTCGCTGACCGACAGTTTGATGAAGGCAGTCGAGTCGTTCGCGTAGGAATAGGTGAGCCCGTCGGGGAAGTCGGCGGCGAGCTCCTCCATCCGCGCCTTGACCCGGTCGGCGGTCTCGAGCGCGTCGGACCCCGGCGACAGCGAAATCGACATGCCCGCGCCCGGATGGCCGTTGATCCGGCTGACGACGGCATAGCTTTCGGCGCCGATCTCGACGCGCGCGACATCCTTGATGCGCACCGTCGACCCGTCGGGCAGCGTCTTCAGCACGATATTCTCGAACTCGGGCACGGTCTGCATCCGCGACTGCGCGGTGACGGTCGCGTTGAGCATCTGTCCCTGCGGCGCGGGCAGGCCGCCGACGTCGCCCGCCGCGACTTCGCTGTTCTGCGCGGTGATCGCCGAAATCACGTCGCTCGGCATCAGCGATACCGCGGCGAGCCGCTGCGGATTGAGCCAGATGCGCATCGCGTGCGGCGCGCCGAAGATATTGACCTCGCCCACCCCTTCGACGCGCGACAGCGGGTCCTGGATGTTCGACGCCATATAGTCGGACACGTCCTGGTTCACGCGCGTGTTCGTCGAATCGTAAACGCCGACGAGCAGCAGCGTGTCCGAGTTCGACTTGGTGACGCGCACGCCCTGCTGCTGCACCTGTTGCGGCAGGCGCGAGACCGCCGATGCGATCTTGTTCTGGACCTGCACCTGCGCGATGTCGGGGTCGGTGCCCTTTTCGAAGATCGCGGTGATGTTCGCCTGCCCGCGCGAGCTCGATTGCGAGCTGAAATAGAGCAGGCCGTCGATCCCGGTCAGCTGCTGTTCGAGTACCTGCGTGACGCTGTTCTCGATCGTTTCGGCCGACGCGCCCGGATAGCTAGCGCGGATATTGACCTGCGCCGGCGCGATGTCGGGATATTGCTCGATCGGCAGCGAAAAGAGCGCGCCCGCGCCGCCGAGCATGACGATGATCGCCAGCACCCAGGCGAAGATCGGCCGGTCGATGAAAAGGCGCGACATAAGAGGTTATTTGCCCTTGGCTTGGGCGTCGCCGCCCTTCGGAGCACCGACGCGCTGCGCGCTGCTCGCGGGCACGGGGCGGATCGGCGCCCCTTGCCGCAGATTGCCGATGCCCTGCGTGATCACGCGGTCGCCGGGTTTCAGCCCGTCGGTGACGACCCAGTTGGCGCCCGAGGTGCGGTCGGCGACGATCTTGCGCCGCGCCGCCTTGTTGTCCTTGCCGACGAGATAGACGAAGGCCGACCCGTCGAAATCGCGCTGCACCGCGGCCTGCGGCAACAGGATCGCGGTCGGGTTCACCGCCTGGTCGAACAGCGCGGTCACGAACATGCCGGGCAGCAGGATGCCCTTGGGATTGGGGAAGCGCGCGCGCAGTGTGACGGTGCCCGTCGCCTCGTTGACCGTGACGTCGGAAAACTGGACGAGGCCGGCAAAGGGGTAGGCGCTGCCATCCTCCATGCGCAGGCGCACCGAGGTGCTGCCCGCGGTGACCCCGCCGCTTTCGATCGCCTGGCGCAGCGTGGTGAGCTCGGCGCTCGACTGCTGCATGTCGACATACATCGGATCGGTCTGCTGGATCACCGCGAGCGGGCTCGCCTGGCTCGCGCTGACGAGCGCGCCGGGGGTCGCGAGGCTGCGGCCGATGCGGCCGCTGATCGGCGCGGTGATCGTCGCAAAACGCAGGTTAATGCGCGCGGTTTCCAGCGCGGCGCCATTCTGCGCGACCGCGGCGCGCGCCATCCGCGCCTGCGCCAGCGCGTCAGTGTAATCCTGCTCGGCGACCGCCTGCATCTTGGCGAGCGGTTCGAGCCGCCGCGCGCGTTCGTCGGCGGCCTGCGCGCTCGCGCGGGCGCTCGCGAGGTTCGCGGCGGCCTGGTCGACCCCCGCCTGATACAAGCTCGCGTCGATCTGGTAGAGCGGCTGGCCGGCGCGCACAAAGCCGCCTTCGGTGAACAGGCGGCGGCGGATCAGGCCATTGACCTGCGGGCGCACTTCGCTCGTCTCGAACGCGACGGTGCGTCCGCCGAGCGACGACGTCACCGGCACCGGCTCGACCTTGACGGCGACATAGCCGACCTCGGGCGCGCCGCGGCCATTTTTGCTTTCATCCTGACCCGAGCAGGCGCCGAGCGATAGAGCCGCGGCACACAGCACTCCGGTCAGCGACAGCGACCTTTTGTCCAGCATAGTTGGTTGTTCTCGTATCGGTTCGCCGGGAGGCGGGGGAGGTTGCGTCCTTTCAACCCATTGGATTGCGCCATGCAAGCGCAATGCGGGCGATGCGACAAATTACGACAATTTTTCTACCGCGGCCCATCGCCACCTGAGTTGTCATACAAGAGGGCAGTTGTCATACAATTTTTGCTTGACATGGGCCCGGCAATTCCCGCATCATTCGTGACACCGGTTACCAGTGCCGGGCAACGAAATAGAAACGGGAAGGCGGCTGGTGCGGCCACACAGGCTGGCCATCAGGCGCAATCTCCATGGGAAATCATTGGCGAGCAGGCGACAGGCCGCCGCCGGCGTGGGAGGATGAAGATGGCTATTCAGGCAAGGCGGGGCGTCCGGACATTGGCGAAACTGGCAGGCGGCGCGTCGCTCGCGGCGCTGGCGCTATCGCCGGCCCATGCGCAGGACGCGGCGGCGGCTCCGGCCGCCGATGACGCGATCGTGGTGACCGGCATCCGGGCCTCGCTCGAACGCGCCGCCGACATCAAGCGCGAAGCCGATCAGGTCATGGACGTCATCACCGCCGAAGACGTCGGCAAGCTGCCCGACGCCAACGTCGCCGAAGCGCTGCAGCGCGTCACCGGCGTTCAGATCACCCGTGTTTTCGGCGAAGGTCAGTCGGTGTCGGTGCGCGGGCTGCAGCAGGTGCGCGTCGAGGTCGATGGCCGTACGCTGCTCGGCTGGTCGGCGCGCCTGTCGCCGCCCGAAAATGACCAGCTCGGTCGCTCGTCGGGGCTCGATTCGGTGCCCTCCAGCCTGTTCGGCCGCCTCGAAGTGCGCAAATCGCCGCTCGCCAGCAATGCCGAAGGCGGCCTCGGCGGCACGGTGAACCTCGTCACGCCGAAGCCGCTGAGCTTCAAGGAACCGACAATCTCGGTCCGCGCGCAGGGCGTCTATTCGGAAAATTCGAAAAAGTTCGAACCCGCGATCACCGGTTTTGCGACGACCAAATTCGCCGATGGCCGCATCGGCGTCATGATCGCGGGCGAATATCAGAAGCGCACGTCGATGACGCAGACGTTCGAGCGCAACAATTTCCTGGGCCGCACCTATACGGGGACGGGCGGCGGCGTCTTCCCGACCCCGGTGCTGCTGCAATATGAGCAGTTCACCGTCGACCGCTCGCGCCTCGGCCTCAACGGTGCGATCCAGTTCGAGGTGACGCCTGAGTTCACGATCACCGCCGACGCGCTCTATTCGAAGCTCAAGACCGGGCGCCGCCAGGACTTTTTCGCCTTCCGCCTGCCGACGGGCAGCAATCCCGTCACCAATCGCGTCGTCGAGGATGGCATGGTCGTCGCGGGCAACGCCAACGGCACCGTCACCACCGCGGGGCAGATCCGCAACGAGCCGACCGAAAGCTTCCTCTATGGGCTCAACGGCAAATATGAGGGCGACAACGGGCTGACGATCGAGGCCGACGGCTATTACAGCAAGGGCACGATCGACCAGACGATCCAGATCATCACCTTGCAGGGCACCGCTGCGGTGCCGGGTGCGTTCGATTTCCGCGACACGACGATCCCGTCGCTGACACTGACCGGGCCGTTCAATCCGACGAATTATGCATCGTACAACCCGGCGACGAACGGCGTGCGCAGCAACCGCCTGATCGGCCTGCTCGACGAATATACAGGCAAGCTTGACGTCAGCTACGAAACCGGCGGCGTCACGATCGCCGCGGGGGTTCGCTATACCGACCTCCATGCGCGCTCGAACGCGTTCCGCAGCCAGGTCACGCCGACCCGCGCCGAGATCGAGCCGTTTCTCAAGCTGGTCGATGCGGGCGATTTCCTGTCGGACATTCCTGGAACCTTCCCGCGCAGCTTTTTAAGCACCGCGCCGACCTTCGACTATGTCTTCACCCGCGCGCAGGCGGCCGAGCCCAATCCGAACGCGAATGGCCGCTCGACGCTGCTGCCCAATCTGCAGCGCGACTATGACTTCAGCGAAAAGACGCTCGCCGGTTATCTGATGGTATCGGGCGAGGGCGAGATTGCCGGCATCCCGTACAAGGCGAATGCCGGGGTGCGCATCGCGTGGACGCGCCTGTCGGTCGATAGCTATGTCAACGTCGGCACCGTCAGCCGGCTGGTCAACGACAAGAATCGCTACACCAATGTGCTGCCGAGCGCGAACATCGCGTTCAATGTCACCGACGATTTCCTGATCCGCGTGTCGGGGTCGCAGACGATGCAGCGCGCCTCGATCGCCGACCTCGCGCCGTCGACCTTCTTCAACGCGACGAACCTGTCGGTCACCGGCGGCAATGTGAATCTCGAACCGCCGATCTCGACGCAGGCCGATGTCAGCTTCGAATATTATACGGGCAAGAGCTCGCTGATCTCGGGCGCCGTTTTCTACAAGGATGTGAAGAATTTCATCGCGAGCTTCGTCACCACCGGGATCGACACCAACCTCGACCCGCAGGGCCGCGAGCTGACCTTCTCGCGCCCGGAGAACCTCTCAAGCGCGAAGATCAAGGGCTTCGAAATCGGTATCCAGCAGTTCATGGACTTCCTGCCGTCACCGCTCGACGGCTTCGGGGTGATCGCGAATTACACCTATTCGGATTCGGAGGACAGCGCGGGCTTCCCGCTCGTCGCGGTGTCGAAGAACAGCTATAATCTCGTCGGCCTGTACGAAAAGGGGCCTTTCTCGGCGCGCATCGCGTACAACTATCGCGACGAGGCGGTGTTCGAATTCTCCGAAGGGCGGCCGAGTTTTGTCGGCTCGCGCTCGCAGCTCGATGCGCAGGTCGGGGTCGACATCACCAAGAATATCGCGGTGTCGCTGCAGGCGCAGAATCTGATGCCGAAGAAATCGGCGACGACCGAGTATAGCAATTTCAACACGACCGCGCTCAACAGCTATGCCTTGTCCGAGCGGCGTTTCTCGGTCGGCGTGCGCGCGAAGTTCTAAACGAGGTCCCCGGCATGGCGGCGCCCCCGACTTATACTGGGCGCGCGCCGCCATGCCAAACGGAGCCGCAGGGAGTGTATCGGGTTATGATTTCGCGTGATCGGCGTGCGCGCCTCGTTTCGGTTCTGGCGCTCGGCGCGGCGCTGACTTTCCCCTTGCAGGCGCAACCGGCGAAACTGCCCAAAATCCTCTCCGACCCCGCGACAACGGCGGCGAACCCGCTGCCCGATTTCAGCTATGCCGGCTATGGCTTCGGGTTGGCGCCGATCCCCGCCGATGCGGGGACGATCGTCGACGTCACCGACTATGGTGCGATCCCCGACGACGGGCTCGACGATAGCAAGGCGGTGCTGCGCGCGCTCGCCGCGGCGAACGCGGTGAAGGGCAAGGTGACGCTGCGCTTCCCCAAAGGCCGCACGCAGATCACCGAGGTGCTGCGCATCACGCGCAGCGATATCACCCTCGACGGCGCGGGCAACGGGCCGGGCGGCAGCGAACTCTGGTTCCCGCGCCCGCTGAAGCTCATCGACCAGAGTCACGATTATGACGAGCTGCGCGAATATATGGTGCGCGAGAAGAAGCAGCAGGTCGAGCCCGAGCATAATATCGACTATCTGTTCACCGAATATACGTGGGCGGGCGGGATGATCTATGTCGCGCCCGCGGGCAGCCGGCCGGTCTCCTATGACGGGACGAAGGATGTCCGCGATCCGGTGCTCGCGACCGGGGTTTCGGGCAAACAGTTCGCCCGCACGCTGACGGTCGATGATGCGTCGAAGTTCAAAGTCGGCGATGTCGTGCAGCTGCAATGGTTCTCGGTCGACGGGCCGAACAGCCAGATATTGAAATCGCTCTATGGCGATACCGACCTGCCAATCGGCTCGCATCACTGGAGCTTTCCGAACCGGCCGGTCGTCTTGCAGGCGACGCGCGTCGCGGCGGTCCGCGGCAAGACGGTGACGCTCGGCGATCCTTTGCTCCACGATATTCGCGCCGATCAGCCCGCAGTGGTCGCACAATGGCAGCATCTGACGAACGTCGGCATCCAGAATCTGCGGCTGCAATTTCCCGAAGCGCCGGCGTTCGGCCATCATCTCGAACAGGGCTATAATGGCATCTACATGACCGGCGTCTTCGACGGCTGGGTCAGCAAGCTCACGATCGACCGCGCGGACAGCGGCATCCTCACCGACAATGCCGCGAGCCTGACGATCGCCGACATCACGACAACGGGTGACCGCCGCGCGCATTATTCGGTGCATGTCGGCGCGGTGCACAATGTGCTGGTGAAGGATCTGAAGGTCGCAAATCCGGTCGTTCACCCGGTCAGCATCAACACGCGCTCGACGCGCTCGGTGTTCCTGCGCTCGGTCGTCGAGAAAGAGGCGATCATCGACCAGCACAGCGGGTCGAACCACCAGAATCTGTTCGACGCGATCGAGATGCACATCGACCCCAAGCGGGGCAAGGACGGCTGGCATTACCAGCTGTGGGTCGGCGGCGGCGCGCCCTACTGGAAGCCGGGGCACGGGCTTTACAACACGCTGTGGAACGCGAAGCTGGTGATGCCCGAGGGCATTCCCGCCGATGCCACGGTTGCGATCACAAGCGGGCTCGAAGGCCCCGGCGAACGGATCGTCGGGTTGCACGCGAACCGCAAGATCGCGGTCAGCTACACCCCCGCGCCCTATATCGAGGGCACGGGGCAGGCGGTCGCCGCGGTGCCGTCGCTCTACGAATATCAGCTCGCCCGCCGGCGCCGCTGACCCTTATTTCGTCGAAGGCGGCGCGACCGACTGGCGCTCGACGAAGGTCGAGGCCAGAACCGCGCCCTCGGCGACCTTGGTCCCCGGGGCGAGAAAATCGGGCACGAGCGTTTGCGCGGCGCGGATACCCATCTCGTGGATCGGCCAGCGGACCGTGCTGAGCGCGGGCCAGATATGCGTCGCGGTCGGGCTGTCGTCGAAGCCGATGATCGAAAGCTGCTCGGGCACTTTCACGCCCTTGCTGTGCGCGACGCTCATCACGCCGGCCGCCATCTCGTCGTTCGAGCAGAAGATCGCCGTCGGCGGGGCGGCGAGCGACAGCAGGGCTTCGCCGGCCTCGATGCCAGCGGTATAGCGGTAATTGCCGGGCGCGTTGAATGCTGGAGGAAGGTCGAGTCCGGCCTCGCTCAGCGCCTCGCGGAAACCTTCTTCGCGCTCGGCGGCCGAACGGAAGCCGACGGGGCCACGCACGAAACCGATGCGGCGATGGCCGAGCGCGATCAATCGGCGCACCGCTTCGGAGACGACCTCGCGATCGTTCGAAGAAATGCAATGCTTCGGATCGTCGAGCGGCGCCGACCCGACGCGGACATAACGCACGCCCAGATCCTCGCAGAGCGCGGCCAGATCGTCATTCTCCGAAATCGGCGGCAGCAGCATCGCGCCGATCGGCCGCTGTTTTTCCAGGAACGTGCGTACATCGTCGAGCAGCTTGTCCGACCCGCGATCGACGGGGCGGACAAGCAAAGCAAGGTCGCTGTCCTTGATCGCGTCGAGCACGCCGCGCTGGAAGTTGAGCACGGTCTGCGCGTTCGGATTGTCGTGGAGCAGCGCGATCAGGAAGTTGCGGCGAAAGGCGAGCGCGCGCGCCTGCGGATTGGGGACGAAGCCCAATTGTTCGATCGCCTTTTCGACCGCGGCGCGCGTCTTGTCGGTCAGGAATTCGGAGCGGTTGATCACCCGGCTCACGGTCTTTTTCGACACCCCCGCAAGCGCCGCGACGTCGTTGATCGTCGGTTGCTTGCCCCCCGGCCCCTTGGTTTGTGCCGCCATATTCGCTCTTTCCCCTGCAAGCCTCTGGCCCGGCTCGCGCTTTGCAATGCTGATGGGCGCTCGAAAGCGTAAAATCAACCGCCCGGCGGGGGCGCCAACACCTCTTGACACCGGTTACCATCAAAACTAGCAAGGCGGCAAGCCAGAAATCTCAGATGAGGATGCGATCCCATGTTTTCCAAGACCTATTACGCCACCCATCCCGTGATGATGGAGGAAGTGTCGAACGCCGAGCTGCGCGATCGCTATCTGATCCAGAACCTGTTCAGTGAAGGCGAGTGCGTCCTCAACTACACCCATGCCGACCGCTTCGTCATCGGCGGCGTCGCCGTGGGTTCGGCGCCGGTGAAGCTGCCCGCGCAGAGTGAGCCGCCGTCGGCCGCGGGCCACCCGTTCCTCGAACGCCGCGAGCTCGCGATCGTCAACGTCTCTTCGGTGGAAGGCACCGTCACCGTCGATGGCGAGAGATTCACGCTCGGCAACAAGGATTGCCTCTATGTGACGATGGGCGCGAAGGACGTCGAATTCGCCGGTGAAGGCGCGCGCTACTATCTGGCGTCGTGCCCGGCGCACAAGGCGTTCACGACGCGCAAGCTCGGCATCGCCGACGCCAATGCGCTCGATCGCGGCAGCCTCGCTGAATCGAACGAACGCACGATCTTTCAGCTCGTCATTCCGGGCGTGTGCGACAGCGCGCAGCTCGTCATGGGGCTGACCGTGCTCAAGGAAGGCAGCGTCTGGAACACGATGCCCCCGCACATCCACGAGCGCCGCAGCGAGATTTATTTCTATTTCGAACTCGACAATGTCGACAGCGACCGCGTGATGCATTTCATGGGCGAGGGTGAAGCCACCCGCCATATCGTCATGCAGAATGAGGAAGCGGTGATTTCGCCGCCCTGGTCGATCCACATGGGCGCGGGCACCAAATCCTATGCCTTCATCTGGGCGATGGCGGGCGAGAATCAGGATTATACGGACATGAACGTCCTCGACATCTGTCAGCTGTCGTAATCCATTCATCGTCACCCCGGACTTGATCCGGGGTCCAGACTACGCCGCTGAAATGGGTGCCGGATCAAGCCCGGCATGACGAAGGGTAGGAAGATGAAGATGTTCGACCTCACAGGAAAAGTCGCGCTCGTCACCGGCGCCAACACCGGCATCGGGCAGGGGATCGCGCTCGCGCTCGCCGAAGCGGGCGCCGACATCGCCGCCGCGGGCCGCTCGCCCGCCGACGAGACCGTCGGCAAGGTGCGCGGGCTCGGTCGCCGCGGCGAGAATTTCGCCGCCGACCTGTCGAGCGTCGGCGCGGTGCAGCCGCTCGTCGACGCGGTGCTCGCCGAGTTCGGGCGGATCGACATCCTCGTCAACAATGCCGGGATCATCCGCCGCGCCGACGCGGTCGACTTCACCGAGGCCGACTGGGATGCGGTGATGGACACTAATCTCAAGACGCTCTTCTTCCTCTGCCAGAGCGTCGGCCGCCACATGATCGCGCGCGGCAGCGGCAAGATCATCAACATCGCCTCGATGCTGACCTTTCAGGGCGGCATCCGCGTGCCGAGCTATACCGCGTCGAAATCGGGCGTCGGCGGGCTCACCAAGCTGCTCGCGAACGAGTGGGCGGCAAAGGGCGTGCAGGTCAACGCGATCGCGCCCGGCTATATCGCGACGAACAATACCGCCGCGCTGCAAGGCGACGAGACGCGCAACCGCCAGATCATGGAGCGTATCCCCGCGGGGCGCTGGGGCGACCCCAGCGACATCGGCGGCGCCGCGGTCTTTCTCGCGTCATCGGCGTCGGACTATGTGCAGGGCCATATCCTCGCCGTCGACGGCGGCTGGCTCGCGCGTTAGCTTCGCGCGATGACCGAAGGCCGCCTTGTCTTTTTCGGCGAACTGCTGATCCGCCTGACCGCGCCGGGCAACGAGCTGCTGATGCAGTCGCCGTCGCTCGCGCTCCATGTCGGCGGCGCGGAAGCGAATGTCGCGATCGGCCTCGCGCACCTTGGCCACGACTGCGCGATGGTCAGCCGCGTTCCTGCGAATGCGCTGGGTCGCGGAGCGGTGGCGGCGGTACGCGGCGCGGGCGTCGATTGCGCTGCCGTTTCCAGCGGTGCGGGGCGCATGGGGCTCTATTTCCTCAGCGTCGGCGCGGGGCTCCGCGCGTCCGAGATCGTTTACGACCGCGCGGGGTCGAGCTTCGCGGCGACCGCGCCCGGGGATTATGATTTCGACCACTTGCTCGCGGGCGCGGGCCTGCTCCACCTGTCGGGCATCACCCCCGCGCTCGGACCGCGCTCGGCCGAGGCCGCGCTTGCGGCGGCACGCGCGGCAAAACGGCTCGGCGTTCCCGTCAGCTTCGACGGCAATTATCGCGCGATGCTGTGGGAGGCGTGGGACAGCGATCCGCGCACGATCCTCTCCGAACTGATCGGCACCGCCGACATCCTCTTCGGCAACCACCGCGATCTCTCGCTCGTGCTCGGCAAGGAATTCAGCGGCGAGGGCGAGGACCGGCGGCGCGAAGCGGCCGAAGCGGGTTTCGCGGCGTTCCCCGGCCTCAAGCTGATCGCATCGACCGCGCGCCATACGGTCACCGCAGATCATCACCGCATCGCGGCGCGCGTCGACCTGCGCGGCGGCGGCTACCAGACCCCCGAGATCGACGTCACGGGCATCGTCGACCGCATCGGCGCGGGCGATGCCTTTGCCGCGGGTGTGCTCCACGCGCATCTGTCGGGGGGCGATGCGCGTGCGATGGCCGAATCGGGCCTCGCACTGACGTGCCTCAAACATTCGCTGCCGGGCGACGCGAGCCGTTTCGGACAGGCCGATATCGACGCCTTCCACGGCGGCGGGCTCGATGTCCGGCGCTGACGGCGTAGGGCGCCGGGCGTTCCTCGGCGCCGCAGCGTGGCTCGGACTGAGCGCGTTTCGGTTCGAGGCGATCAACGCAACCACCGGCGTGGCCGCACCCGACGGTTTTTACGAGAGCCGCGAAAACGCCATGACCGAGGCCGCGTCCCGGTCCTTCCGCGGCATCCGCTATGCGCGGGCGGCGCGCTTTCAGGCGCCCGTACCGGTCCGCGAGGCTGAACAATATCGCACCGCCTTTCCCGACTTCGGACCCGCCTGCCCGCAGAGCGGTGACCGCTACCAGCCGCAGGACGAGGACTGCCTCTTCCTCAACGTCTGGACGCCCGATCCTGAGACGGCACGCAAAAAGCCGGTGATGGTCTATTTCCACGGCGGCGCCTATTCGACTGGCAGCGTCACCGATCCGGTCAACGACGGCGCGAATCTCGCGGCGCGCGGCGATGTCGTGGTGGTCACCGTCAACCACCGCCTCAACGCGCTCGGCTATCTCTACCTTGCGCGGCTCGACCCGCGTTTCCCCGATAGCGGCAATGCCGGGCAACTCGACCTGATCGTCGCGCTGCAATGGGTCCAGCGCAACATCGCGGCGTTCGGCGGCGATCCGGCCAATGTCACCGTCTTCGGTCAGTCGGGCGGCGGCGCGAAGATCGCGACCTTGATGGCGATGCCCGAAGCGAAAGGGCTGTTCCACAAGGCAATCACGATGAGCGGGCAGCAGGTCACCGCCTCGGGTCCGCTCAATGCGACGAAGCGCGCGCAGGCATTTCTCGACAAGCTGGGCAAAGGCGTCGATCCCGCGACTGCGCCGGTCGAGCAGCTCGTTGCCGCGCTCTCCGCGACCGACCCGATCCTCGGCGGCGGGGTCTATATGGGGCCGGTGCTCGATATGAAGCATCTGGTGCGCCACCCCTTCTGGCCCGACGCCGCGCCGCAGTCGCTTGGTATCCCGATGATGCTCGGCAACACGGTGATGGAGACGCGCGCCTTCTACGCGCCCGATGGCAAGCAATTGTCGGGGCTGAACTTTGACAATCTCGCCAGCCGCATAGCGCCCGAGATGCGCATCGATATCGAGCCGTCGTGGGTCGTTGGCCAGTTCCGCGTGCGCTATCCGAAGGCCGCGCCGCTCGAGTTGTTCCACCGCATCGTCACCGCCGCGCGCAGCTGGCGCGGGCAGGTCGAGGAGGCCGAGGCGCGCGCCCGCGCCAGGGCTCCGGGCTTCGTCTACCAGCTCGATTTCGAAAGCGCGAAACACGCCGACGATATCGCGCTCAGCTTCGGCACGATACCCGATCCCACCCCCGCGCAGCAGGCGATGAGCGATCGCGTGATGGACGCCTTCGTCCGCTTTGCCCGCACCGGTAACCCGGGCTGGCCGGCCTATGATCTGGCGAAGCGTCAGACGATGATCTTCGATACGGAGAGCCGCGTCGAAAATGATCCGCGCAAGTGGGAGCGCGAGCTGTTCGCGCGCGTGCCGTACATCCAGCCGGGCAGCTAGACGATCTTGTGCGAGCCGAGCCAGTTCCACAGCAGCTCGGGCCAGATCACGATGGGCAGCCCCGCCGCCTTCATCAGCCCGAAGCCATGTTCGCCGCGCTCGAAGAAATGCGCCTCGACGGGGGCGCCGATACCGCGCGTCGCTTCGCGCAGCCGCACGCTGTTCTCGACCTTCACGACGCTGTCGTCCTCGGCGTGGAGCAGCCACAGCGGCGGCTGGTCGGCGCGGACATTGCGTTCGGGCGAATAAAGTTTCTCGCGCGCCGTATCGGGATTGGCACCGATCAATTTCTCGCGGCTCACCGCATGCGCGATCGCCGGGTCCATCGACACGACGGGATAGATCGCCGCGAGCGCATCGGGCCGCGCCGATAAGGCGTCGGCCGCGTCGACCCGCGCATAGACCTGGGCGTCGAAACGCGTGAGCAGACTCGTAGCGACCTGCCCGCCCGCCGAAAAGCCGCCGAAGGCAATGCGCGCCGGATCGATGCCGTCGGCGCCCGCGCGGCTGCGCACCAGCCGCACCGCGCGCTGCGCATCGGCGAGCGGCACGTCGGCGCCGTTCGTCCAGCCGTCCCCCGGCAGGCGGTAGAAGAGAACATAGACGGTAACGCCGCGCTCCCTCAGCCAGCGTGCGAGCTCATAGCCTTCCTTGTCGACCACGACGTAACGATAGCCGCCCCCCGGCGCGAGGATCACCGCCGCGCCATTGGGCTTTGCCGGGCGGAAGATGTCGAGCCGCGGGTGCTTGATTCCTTGCAGCATCCGGTCGCTCGCCTTCGGATCGTCGCTGCGCTGGACGACCGCTTCGACAAGCCCCGCAGGCGGCCGGATATGGCCTTCGGGCCAGAGCGCGATGCTCGCGTCGGGCTTCAGGCCCGCCGGCCGTGTCCATGCTTCGCGTGCTGCCGCGCTCGCGAAGGGCAGCGCGAGGCCGGCGGTCAGCAGGGCGCGCCGGTCGAAGGTCATTCGCTCGCCGCCTTGTTCGGATAAGCGATGATCAGCACCAGCGGTTCGCGGCCCGTCTGGCGAATGCCGACCTGCGCGCCCTTGTAGAGCCACGCCGCGGTCCCGGCCTTCAGTTCCTTTTCTTCGCCGTTCGAATGGACGACGCCGGTGCCCGAGAGGACGTAGTAAATCTCGTCATGGTCGATCGGATGCACGCCGATCGCCGCGCCGACATGCAGCGCGCGCTTGCGGAATTCGAAGCTGCGCGGCGCGGGGACCGAATCGCTGATCCGGTACGCGGTCGACATACCGATCGCGCCGTGCGGCGGCGCTTCCTCGCGCACCGTTGCCGTTTCGTCGATCACGACCATTGCGGGAGCGGCTCCCCCGGCAAGGAACAGGGCGAGGAGCGCGCCCATCGTCAATTCGCCGTCCGCGAAGCGCGGTCGCGCTGCGACAGATTTTCCTGCGGCAGCGGCGCGGTCTGGCCAGGATAGCGGCCCGACTTCGGTTCCATCGTCGCAAGGTCCCAGTCGCCCGCGACAAAGGGCGCGCGTACCTCCCTGACCTCAGGATAACCGCTGACTTCCTTCTCATCGTCGATCACATCGCCGCGCCCCTCGGCGACGAAGAAGAGCACGCGAATCTCCTCGGCATCGCGCGCCCACGGCCGCGCCCCCGCGGTCGACAGCACTGATGTTTCGACATCGCGTACCGGCAGGATAGTATAACCGCCAACCGGCGCGAGCGGCGCCTTGGCGCGGATCAGCTTCGCCTTTGTCTCGCCATAGCGGCCGAACTCGGGAAGCGGCTCGCCGTGTCGGTCGACCGCCAGATTATCCTTGCCATAATATTCGAGGTCGCCGTCGCCGCCGAGCATCAGGAAGGGCAGGCGTTCGTCGGTGTCGTTGCCGCCGCGCATCACATTGCCGACCGCGGTGATCTGTCCGGTCACATATTCATGCCCGACCCATTCGAGGTTCATCAGGTTATAATGCACCGCGCGGTGCTGCGGATTATAGATCAGGTTGTTGATCATCAGCGCCTGCGCGCCGCCCTTGATCAGCGGGTTGCGCTCGACATTATGCGCCCAGACATTGCGGTAAAAGACGATGCCCGTCGCATTGTCGTGGATCAGCGATCCCTTGCTATGCTCGCCCTTCGGATGGCTCGCATCGGCGAGCCCCTCGGCGGCGAGATTGTTCGAAAAGGTGATGTTGTGGCTCGTGCCCTTGCGCCATTCGTCGACGCTCTTGCCGGTGAAGCGCGGTCCAGAGGCCGACATATTTTCGTCGATACCCCACATCAAAGTGCAATGGTCGACGATGACATTATGCGCCGCGACGGTCGAGAAAGTGTCAGCCTCCCACCCGCTGCGCTTCGGCTGGCCGTCAACGCCGGTGTAGACACGCAAATGGCGCATCACGACGTCGTGCGTCTTCACGTCGATCCCGGTGCGGATCAGGGTGATGCCGGGCCCCGGCGCGGTCTGGCCGGCGATCGTCAGATAGGGATGTTTGATCTCGATCGTGCTGCGGCCCATGTCGATCACCCCGCCGACCTCGAACACGATGATGCGCGGCCCCGGCGTGTCGATCGCCGCCTTCAGCGACCCGGGGCCGTCGGGCGCGAGCGTGGTCACGCGCAATATCTGCCCGCCGCGTCCGCCCGGGGTCTCTGCTGCCGGACCGACCGCGCCCGGAAAGGCGAGCGGTGCCGCATCGGCGGCCGTCGCCGAACCCGATGACAGGCTAAGGGCCAGAAAAAGCGCGGTTATCCGAGGATTTTTGGGCATCCTGTCTCTCCTTATCATTGGGGTATTGACATGTTCGTCGCAATCCGCAATCTTTCTGACACCGGTTACCCCAATCGGTCAACGAGAAAATATTTCCAAGGGAGAGGGTCTGATCCGGTTCGCCGCATGTGACGGCGAGCCATCATCACTCTCTGAAAGATCAACGGATGAAGCGGTGTGCCAAATCGCTTTGTCCAGTAAAGTAACCGGTGTCATTCCTTGCGCAAGCGGGGGCAACGGGGCGATATGGGAGGATGATAATGGCTATTCATGCAATGCGGAGCATTCGCACTTTGACCCGGCTGGCGTGCGGTGCATCGCTTGCCGTTCTGGCGGCCTCGCCGGCCTGGGCGCAGGACGCTGCTGCGGCCGCCGATGAAGCGGTGGCGAGCGGAGACGAGATCGTCGTCACCGGCTTCCGCGCCTCGCTGGGTGCCGCGCTCAACGTGAAGCGCGAGTCGGTCGCCGCGGTCGACGCGATCGTCGCCGAAGATATCGCCAAATTCCCCGACCAGAACCTCGCCGAATCGCTGCAGCGCATTCCCGGCATCACGATCCAGCGCGACGGCGGCGAAGGCCGCGGCATCACCGTGCGCGGGCTCGGCTCGCAATTCACCCGCGTCCGCGTCAACGGGCTCGAAACCGTCGCGACCTCGACCGACGGCGCCTCGGCGAACCGCGACCGCGCGTTCGACTTCAACGTCTTCGCCTCGGAGCTGTTCAGCTCGATCGTCGTCCACAAGACCGCGTCGGCCGAACTCGACGAAGGCTCGCTCGGCGCCGTCGTCGACCTCAACACCGGCAACCCGCTCGCGGGCAAGGGCGGCTTCACCGCCGCGCTGTCGGCGCAGGGCAGCTATAACGACCTCTCCGAAAAAGTCGGCCCGCGCGTCGCCGGACTGCTCAGCTGGGTCAATGATGCCGGCACGCTCGGTTTTGCCGTGTCGGCCGCCTATTCGGACCAGAAGACGCTCGAACTCGGCAATAATTCGGTTCGCTGGGCGCAGGCGCGCTTCGACTCGGTCGATGGTACGCCGTGCTGGACCACCGCCAATTCGGGCGGCACCTACAGGCCAAGCACGGCTTGCGATTCGGTCTCGCTCGCCTTCCATCCGCGCATCCCGCGCTACGGCGAAATCGCGCACGACAAGAAGCGCCTCGGCATCACCGGGTCGATCCAGTTCGCGCCGAGCGATGCGACCAAGATCTCGCTCGACGGGCTTTATTCGAGCTTCAAGCATCAGCGCCGCGAGCGTTGGGCCGAGGTGCTGCTGCGCAGCAACGAACGCTCGATCAACGTCAGCGATTACGAAATCGACGGCGACAACAATCTGATCTCGGCGACGCTCGACGACGCGTGGGTGCGCACCGAACATTATCTGCGCAAGGCGAAGACCGAATTCTATCAGGTCGGCGCGACCTGGGACCAGGATGTCAGCGATACGTTCCGCTTCACCCTGCTCGGCGGCCTGTCGAAATCGACCGCGTCGATCCCGCTCGAAACGACGATCGTCTTCGACGACCGCGATGCGCAGGATTATCGCTACGATTATAGCGACATGAAAAATCCGCTGCTGACCTTTGGCACCAGCGTCACCAATCCGGCGAATTTCCAGCTTGCCGAAATCCGCGACCGCCCGTCGGAGGTCGCGAACAAGTTCCGCACCGTTCAGCTGCGCACCGAATGGGACATCAGCGACGACTTCACGGTGAAGGCGGGCGGCGTCTATCGCCGCTTCGACTTCTCCAGCATCGCCTTCACGCGCGACACCGTCGTGTGCGGCAACGGCGGCGTCGACCGTGTCCTCGGCACGCTCGCCTGCTCGCCGTCGTCGGCGTTCGGACCCGCCGCGGTATACGGCTTCCCGGTCAATTCGGGGCTCGCCGAGCTGTTCACGCTCGGCAAGGCGGGCCAGCCATCGGGCACGACGACCGAATGGCTGGTCGCCAATCTCGACGCGACGACCGCCTTCACCAAGCTTTACGACCGCGTCGCCGCGGTCGACGCCGGCAACAACCGCGCGGTGCGCGAAGAGGTCACCGGCGGCTATCTGCAGTTCGATGCCAAGGGCGAGCTTGGCGGGCTGCGCTATGCGCTCAACGCCGGGGTGCGTTATGTCCACACCGACCAGACGTCGAGCGGGCTCAGCAGCGGCGCGGCGGTAACCGTCGAGCGCAGCTACGAAGACTGGCTGCCATCGATGAACCTCGCGCTGTTCCCGCACGACGACATCATCATCCGCGCCGCGGTTGCCGACGTGATGACTCGCCCGACGCTCGGCAATCTGACGCCGGGCGGGACAGTCGACGGGTTCAACTATCGCATCAACTACGGCAATCCGTTCCTCGATCCGTTCCGCGCGACCGCCTATGACATTGCGTTCGAATGGTATTTCGCACCGCAGTCGATCTTCTCGGTCGCCTTGTTCAAAAAGGATATCGCAAGCTTCCCGGTCGCGACGACGACCAGCGGCACCTTTGCCTCGACCGGTCTGCCGACGTCGATCATCCCGCCGAGCAGCCCGGCGTCGATCAATCCCGAGGGTCAGATCTGGACGATCAACTCGATCGGCAACGGCGAAGGCGCAAAGCTGAAAGGCATCGAAGTCTCGTTGCAGGCACCGTTCAAATTCCTGCCGGGTTTCCTGTCGAACTTCGGCGGCATCGTGAACGCAACCTATGTCGACTCGGACGCCGATTATTCGGTCGCCGGCCCGTCGATCGTCCCGGGCGGCGCCAACGTCGGCGCGATCCGCAACGGCACGCTCTTCAACCTGTCGAAGCGCGCCTACAACGGCACGCTCTATTATGACGACGGCAAGTTCAGCGCCCGCGCCTCGGTCAGCTATCGCAGCCGCTATGCCGATGCGAACAGCGGCACCGGCAACGTCTTCGAAGGCTATGGTTCGACGATCAACGTCGATGCGTCGGTCCGTTACGCGATCACCGACAATATCGAAATCTCGGTCGAGGGCATCAACCTGACCGACGAATATCGCTATCGCTTCACCGATATCGATGCCGACCGCAATTACGAGAATAACCACTTCGGCCGCACCTTCCTGTTCGGCGCGCGCGTCAAGATCTGACGGGTTCGTCCCGGTGAGGCCCGGTTTCCGTTTTCAGGGGGCCGGGCCTTTCTTTTTTGAGGAGAGACGCGTGACCGATCGCCGCGACATGCTCAAACTCGCCGGGGGCGGCCTGCTCGCGACCGGCCTGTCGGGCCTCGCCGCGCCCGCCGCATGGGCGGGGGCGCCGCCCGCGCCCTCGGATCCCGTTCCGCCTTGGGCCAAGGGTTTCGACGGCCAGCGCAAAGCCGATCTCGGCGACGGGCGCTTCCTCAACCCGATCATGGCCGGCGACCATCCCGATCCGTCGATCCTGAAGGACGGCGCCGATTATTATATGACCTTCTCGACCTTTGACTCCTATCCGGGGCTGGTCATCTGGCATTCGCGCGATCTGGTGAACTGGCGCCCGATCGGCCCCGCGCTCCACAGGAATATCGGATCGGTCTGGGCGCCCGAGCTGTGCAAGCACAAGGGGCGTTTCTATCTCTACATTCCGACCAAGGGACCGAATACCAGCTGGGTGATCTGGGCCGACCGGATCGAGGGACCGTGGAGCGAACCCGTTGACCTGAACCTGCCCAATCATATCGACCCGGGCCATGCGGTCGGCGAAGACGGGTCGCGCTGGCTGTTCCTGTCGGGGGGCGACCGCGTGCGCCTGTCCGACGACGGCCTCAAGCGCATCGGCGAGCCCGAACATGTCTATGATCCGTGGCGCTATCCCGCCGACTGGGTGGTCGAAGGCTTCGCGCCCGAGGGGCCAAAGATCACGCGGCGCGGCGACTATTATTACATGATCACCGCGGTCGGCGGCACCGCGGGTCCGCCGACCGGCCATATGGTCATCGCGGCGCGGTCGAAATCGATCCACGGGCCGTGGGAGAACTGCCCCGCGAACCCGCTCGTCCGCACGACGTCGGCCGCCGAAAAATGGTGGTCGCGCGGCCATGCGACGCTCGTCGAGGGACCCGCGGGCGACTGGTGGAGCGTCTATCACGGTTTCGAAAACGGCTATTGGACGCTCGGACGGCAGACGTTGCTCGACCCGATCGAATGGACCGACGACGGCTGGTTCCGCATGAAGGGGGGCGACCTGTCGCGGCCGATCGCCAAGCCGAAGGGCGGCACGATCGCGGGCCCGCACGGCATGGCGCTCTCCGACGATTTCGCGAGCCTCGCGCTCGGCGCGAAATGGAATTTCTTCAAGCCCGCCGCCGACGAGCGCAGCCGCGCGCGCGTCGAGGATGGCGCGCTGGTGCTGGCGGCGCGCGGCAAGGCGCCGGTCGATTCATCGCCCTTGCTGCTGATCGCGGGCGATCAGGCGTACCGCTTCGAATGCGATATCGAGATCGCGCCCGGCGGCACCGCTGGCCTGATCCTCTTCTACGACGAAAAACTCTATTGCGGGCTCGGCTTCGACGGCGAGCGCTTCGTCACGCACCAATATGGCATCGAGCGCGCGCGCCCCGCCAATCCGCACGGCCGCACGATGCGCATGCGCGTCACCAACAACCGCCATATCGTCACCTACGACACCAGCGGCGACGGCGGGAAGACGTGGACGCGTTTCGACCGCGGCATGGAGGTCTCGGGCTATCACCATAATGTGCGCGGCGGTTTCCTGATGCTGCGGCCCGGCCTCTATTCGGCGGGGCAGGGCGAGGCGCGCTTCCGCAACTTCACCTTCCGCGCGCTCGACTAAAGCGTCACGCCCGATTTCCAGATCGCGATATCGCGTTCCTCGTTTTTCTCGGCCCGCGTCGGCTTGCCCGAGGCTGTCGCAGTGATCAGGTCGAGCAGCGCGTCCGCTGTACTGTCGAAGCCCGCTTCGAGCACCGACCCGGCATCGAAGTCGATCCAGCTCGCCTTGCGCTCGGCCAGCGCGCTGTTCGATGCGATCTTCAGCGTCGGCGCCGGAAAGCCGAGCGGGGTGCCGCGGCCGGTGGTAAACAGGATGATCGTCGCCCCCGCCGCGGTCAGCGCGGTCGACGACACCGCGTCATTGCCCGGCGCTTCGAGCAGGGTCAGCCCGGGCAGCGTGGCTTCGCCGCCGTAGCGCCGGACATCGACCACCGGCACATTGCCGCCCTTCTGCACCGCGCCGAGCGACTTTTCCTCGAGCGTGGTGATCCCGCCCGCGATATTGCCGGGCGAGGGATTCTCGCTCACCGGCTCGCCGTTGCGAATGAAATAATCTTTGAAGTCCTGCACCAGCGCGACGGTGTCGTCGAACACCTCCCGCGATATCGCACGGTCCATGAGCAGCTGTTCGGCGCCGAAAATCTCGGGGATTTCGGTCAGCACAACCTTGCCGCCGGCCGCCGCGACGGCATCCGCCATGCGCCCGACGAGCGGGTTCGCGGTCAGCCCCGACAGCCCGTCGGAGCCGCCGCATTTGACCCCGAGCACCAGCTGCGACAGCGGCACCTTGCGGCGCGGTGTATCGGCGCAGCCCGATACCAGCTCGTCGACCAGCGTCAGACACGCCGCCTCGTCATCCTCGACCGCCTGCGCCGACAGTGTGCGGATATGCGCGCGGCGTTCGGCCGGGATCAGCTCGATCAGCGCGCCGAGCTGGTTGCTCTCGCACCCCAGCCCGACGATCAGCACCCCGCCGGCATTGGGATGCTGCGCGAGCGCCGCGAGCAACGCGCGCGTATGACCCAGATCGTCGCCAAGCTGCGAGCAGCCAAACGGATGCTTGAACGCATGAACCCCGTCGACGGCCCCGGCATGGCGCGCGCCCGCGATCCGCGCGACGCGCGCGGCCAGATTGCCGACGCAGCCGACGGTCGGCAGGATCCAGATTTCGTTGCGTGTGCCGACGCGGCCGTCGGGGCGGACATAGCCGCCGAATGTCGGCGCCGGCTTGGCGTCTGGTGTCGCTTCGCTCGCGCCCGGCCCATAATGATAATCGCCATCGCTGCGCAGCGCGGTCGCCAGATTGTGGCTGTGGACATGGTCGCCCGGCGCGATGTCGGCGGTCGCGATTCCGATCGGGAAGCCATATTTGATCACCGCTTCGCCGTGCGCGATCGGCGCGAGAGCGATCTTGTGCCCGCGCCCCACGGCAACCGATGCGCGAAGATCACAGTCGGCGAACAGGGGGGCGCCTGCCGCGATATCGGCAATCACCGTCACGACATTATCCACGTCATGGACGCGGATCGCATGGATTCGGCTGTTGCCGGTCATCGCCGTTCAGCAGCGCCCGGTATGGCGGAGCAATTTATCATACATCCGATATTCGCTTGCCTTTGACACCGGTGTCTCTTACACCGCTTCGCGGAAGAGGGAAATGAGAAAGATGCTGGCGACAAGCGATCAACAGAATGTGGCGCGTGCACTAATCGACGCACGCGCGGGAAAGACACCGCTTACCGTCTATCCCGGCGCGATGCCGCAGACGATGGCTGAGGCCTATGCGATCCAGGACAGCGCGATCGCGCTCGACGGCCGCCGCATCGGCGGATGGAAGGTCGGGCGAATCGCCGCCGAGCTCGTCACCCGCTACGGCGGCAACCGCCTGACCGGACCGATCTTCGCCGATGAAATCTTCGATGGCGCCGCCGATCCCGTGATGCCGGTTTATGCTGACGGCTTCGCTGCGGCCGAGGCCGAGATTCTGCTCTGCTTCGGCGACGTCGGCACGCGCGTCTATGACATCGACAGTGTGCGCGCGTGCATCGCCGACGTCCGCACCGGCATCGAGATTGCGAGCTCGCCCTTTCCCGAAATCAACCGCCACGGTCCCGCGGTCACCGCGTCGGACTATGGCAACAACAAGGGGCTGATCCTCGGCCCGTCGATCGCCGACTGGCGCGGCGCCGATCTTGTCCGCATGCCGGTCGAAATGGCGATCGACGGCGAAACGGTCGGCGCGGCGACGATGGAGGCGATGCTCGATGGCCCGTTCGGATCGGCGCTCTTCCTGATCGACATCCTGCGCGCACGCGGCATAGCTATTCCACCCGGGACCTGGGTGTCCGCGGGCGCGATCACCGGTATCCATGAAATCAGACCCGGCCAGCGCGCCGAAGCGCTCTTCGACGGAAAAATCCGCGTCGGTTGCTCGATCAAAAGCTATTAAAGCAAAACAACGGGAGAGGTTTATGGCACAGGCATTCGCGGACGGAGGTACGGCGGCGCCGGTGCCAAGGTCCGGCCGCTACCGCTGGCTGATCGTCGCGGTGCTGTTCGCGGCGACCACGGTCAATTATATCGACCGCACCATGCTCGGCCTGCTCGCGCCGACGCTCGGCACCGAGCTTAAGTGGAGCGAGAATGACTATGGCAACATCGTCACCGCCTTCCAGGCCGCCTATGCGCTCGGCTTCCTGCTCATGGGCTGGCTGATCGACCGCTTCGGTCCCAAGATCGGATACAGCATCGCTATTTCGATCTGGACGATCGGTCATATCGCGCATGGTTTCGCGGGGTCGATCGCCTCCTTCATGGCCGCGCGCGTCATACTCGGCGTCGGCGAGGCGGGGCATTTCCCCGCGGTCGTCCGCGCGTCGAGCGAATGGTTTCCGCAAAAGGAGCGCTCCTACGCGATCGGCTGGGTCAACAGCGCGACGACGATCGGCGTGATTCTGACCGCGCCGACCGTTGCGCTGTTCATGCGCGTGCTCGGCTTCGACTGGCGCGAGACCTTCATCTACACCGGCGCCTTCGGCGTCCTTCTCCTGATCCTCTGGCTCTGGCTCTACAGCAACCCGCGCGAGAGCGGGAAGGTCAGCGATGCCGAACTCGCGTGGATCGAGCATGATCCGCCCGAACAGGTCGAACGCATCGGCTGGGGCCGGATCGTCACCAAGCGCGAGGCGTGGGCGTTCGCGGTCGCCAAATTCCTCATCGATCCCGTCTGGTTCCTGATGCTCTTCTGGCTGCCCAAATATTTCAGCTCGACCTATGACGTCGATCTCAAGGTCGTGCTGCTGCCGATGATCATCATGTATCTGCTGTCCGATGTCGGCAGCATCTTTGGCGGCTGGACCTCGTCGAAACTGATCCAGCAGGGCCACAGCGTCAATTTCGCGCGCAAGGTGACGATGGCGATCGCCGGTTGTTTCGTCCTGCCGTTGCTGTTCGTCACCGGGCTCGACAATATGTGGCTCGCGGTCGTGTTGATCGGTCTGGCGCTCGCGGGGCACCAAGCCTTTTCGTCGACGCTCCTGTCGATCCCGCCCGACATGTTCCCCAAACGCGCGGTCGGGTCGGTGATCGGGCTCGGCGGCTTTGCGGGCGGCGTCGGCGGTATGATCATGGCGAAGTCGACCGGGCTGGTGCTCGACGCGACGGGCGGCAATTACACCTTCATTTTCGCCGCCTGCACGACGGTCTATTTCCTCGCCGTGCTGGCGATCCACCTCCTCAGCCCGCGCCTCGCGCCGGTTACCGTGGAAAGCAAAGCCTGATCCGATGCCGCGTCCGCTGGCCCTCTCCCCCGACCGCCTCTTTCCCTCCGATCCGGCGCAGCGCGACATCGCGCGCCGGCTCTACAAGGAGGTGGCGGGCCTGCCGATCATCAGCCCGCACGGGCACACCGACCCGAGCTGGTTCGCGGGCAATCGGTCGTTCGGCAATGCGACCGAGATGTTGCTGCATCCCGATCATTATGTGTTCCGGATGCTCTATTCGCAGGGCATTTCCCTGGGCGCGCTCGGCATCCGCAACCGCGATGCCGACCCGCGCGAGAGCTGGCGACTGTTTGCCCAAAACTACCATCTCTTCCGCGGCACACCGTCGCGGATGTGGATGGACTGGGTATTCGCCGAGGCGTTCGGGATCGGCGTGCAGTTCGAGGCGGCGACGTCGGATCTCTACTACGACCGTATCACCGAAGCGCTGGCGACCGACGCCTTCCGCCCGCGCGCGCTGTTCGATCGCTTCGGGATCGAGGTGATCGCAACGACCGAAAGCCCCATCGACACGCTCGACCATCATGCGGTGATCCGCGCCGCCAACGCCAGCGGAGAATGGGGCGGGCGCGTCATCACCGCCTATCGTCCCGACCCGGTGGTCGACCCAGAATTCGAGGGCTTTCGCGATAATTTGAAGCGCTTCTCCGACCTGTCGGGCGAAGATGCTTTCAGCTATGCGGGCTATCTCGCCGCGCACCGCAATCGCCGCGCCTTCTTCGCCGACATGGGTGCGACCTCGACCGATCATGGCCATCCGACCGCGGCGACCGCCGACCTTTCGGATGCCGAGGCCGAAGCGCTGTTCGCGCGTGTCACAAGCGCCGACGTCAGCGCTGCCGACGCCGAGTTGTTCCGCGCGCATATGCTGACCGTGATGGCGGGTATGAGCCTCGACGACGGGCTGGTGATGCAGATCCATCCCGGCAGTTTCCGCAACCACAACCCGTGGCTGTTCGAACATTATGGCCGCGACAAGGGCGCCGATATCCCGACCGCGACCGACTATGTTCATGCATTGCGCCCGTTGCTCGGCAAATATGGCAATGAAGCGGGGCTCACGATCATCCTCTTCACGCTCGACGAGACGAGCTATGCGCGCGAACTCGCGCCGCTCGCGGGACATTATCCCGCGCTGAAACTCGGCCCCGCCTGGTGGTTCCACGACAGCCCCGAAGGGATGCGCCGCTTCCGCAGCCAGACGACCGAGACCGCGGGCTTCTACAATACGGTCGGTTTCAATGACGACACGCGCGCTTTCCTGTCGATCCCCGCACGCCATGATGTCGCGCGGCGCATCGACTGCGGCTTTTTGGCCCAGCTGGTCGCCGAACACCGGATGGAGGAATGGGAGGCGGCGGAGCTCGCGACCGACCTCAGCTACAATCTCGCCAAGGCCGCGTACAGACTGTGAGGCTGTCCGCGCAAACGCCGCTGCCGACATCGGTCCCGGCGCCGGGCTACGACCGCGCCGCGCAGGCCGCGGGCATCGTCCATATCGGCATCGGTGCGTTCCATCGCGCGCATCAGGCGGTGTACACCGATGATGCGATGGGCGCGGGCGACCGCGATTGGGGCATCGTCGGCGTCTCGCTCCGTTCGGGCGATGTCGCCGCGCAACTGAACCCGCAGGAAGGACTCTACACCGTCAGCACGCGGGGCACGGCGGGTGCGGAATTGCGCCTGATCGGCGCGGTGCGGAAAGTGCTCGTTGCGGCGGACGATCCGCAAGCGGTGATCGACGCCATCGCCGCACCGACAACGCATATCGTCAGCTTCACGGTCACCGAGAAAGGCTATTTGCGCCGCGCTGATGGATCGCTCGATCTTGCCGCGGCGGTCGGCGCCTCAAGCCTCTATCGCTTCGTTGCCGCCGGTCTGGCGGCGCGCAAGGCCGCCAGGCTGCGCGGCGTCACCCTGCTCAGCTGTGACAATCTTGCGGGCAATGGCACGGTGCTTCGCCGATTGATGCGCGACTATCTCGCCGCCTATCATCCCGATTTGTCGGCGTGGTTCGATGGCGAATGCACCTGTCCCGCGACCATGATCGACCGTATCGTACCCGCGACGACCGACGCCGACCGTGCCGTCGTTGAAGCCACGCTCGGCGCGCGCGACGAAGGCGCGGTCGTCACCGAAGGCTTCAGCCAGTGGGTGATCGAGGATGATTTCGCCGGCCCGCGCCCGCGCTGGGAAAAGGTCGGCGCCGAGCTGGTGGCCGATGTCGCACCCTATGAGACGGCGAAGCTCCGCATGCTCAACGGCGCGCATTCCGCGCTCGCTTATATCGGGCTTGGCCGGGGGCATGACTATGTCCATCAGGCCGTCGCCGATCCCGAAATTCACCCGGTCATCGAAAGGCTGCTGCGCGAAGAAGCCACGCCGACGATCGACGCCGCGCCGGGGCAGGACTTGGCCGCTTATGCTGACGCGCTGCTCGACCGCTTCGCCAATCCGGCGCTCCACCACCGGCTGATCCAGATCGCGATGGACGGCAGCCAGAAGATTCCGCAGCGCTGGCTCGAAACGCTGGCGTGGCATCAGGCACACGGGCAGCGCTGCTCCTCGCTCGAAGTCGGGATTGCCGCATGGATCGCTTTCCTGCGGAGCGACCATCCGATCGACGACCCGCTCGCGGACAAGCTGCGCAAAGCGGCAGCCGATACGGATGCAATCGAAAGGCTGTTCGGCGACGGCGGCCTCATCGCATCCGACTGGCGTCCGGCCTAGGCCGGCACCAGCAACCCCCGGCTCTCGCGCACCTCGGCATCGAGCCAATCGATAAACGCCCGGATGCGCGGCTGCGGCGCGACGTCGCGGTGGAGCGCGAGCCAGAAGGCGCGCGCGACCGTCTGCTCGCGCCGCACGCGCACCAGCCCCGGATCGCCCGCCGCGAGGAAGCAGGGGAGCACGCCGATACCCGCGCCGCCCGCGATCATCCGCCGCTGCGCAAGGATCGACGACGAGCGCACCGTCGCGCGCAGCCCCGGCTCGATCTCGCCCAGATAGTCGAGTTCGGGGGCATAGAGGATGTCGGGCATATAACCGATCACCGGGATGCCCGTGCGCGACAGCGGCGCGGCGGCGACCGCTTCCTGCCAGTCGGGCCGATCGGCGGGCGCATAAATGCCGAGGCTGTAATCCGACAGCTTGCGCGTGATCAGCGGGCCCTTGCGCGGCCGCGCGAGCAGCACCGCCATATCGGCCTCGCGCCGAGACGGGTTGAGGAAGCCCGACGAGGCGACAAGGTCGATCTCCAGTTCGGGATGCGCCGCCACGAAGCCCGCAAGGCGCGGCGCGATGAAGCTGTTGCCGAACCCTTCGGACACGCTCACGCGCAATTGCCCCGACAGTGCCGACGCATCCTCGCGCGCCGAATGGATGCGCGCCGCCGCCGCCGCCATCGCTTCGGCGTGCGGAACGAGCGCCCGGCCCGCCGCGGTCAGAACGAAACCCGATGGCGCGCGTTCGAACAAGGTCTGGCCGAGCGCGGCTTCGAGCGCGCTTATCCGCCGGCTCACCGTCGTCGCATCGACGTGCAGCGCCGCGCTGGCGCGCGCGAGCGTGCCGTGGCGCGCGACGAACAGGAAATATTGCAGCCTATCCCAATCCATGACCTGCGAATATGCAGTATCGTCCTGCAAGTCTATCCCTTGCAAAAGGGGCGCACATGGTCTGTGGCAGCGGCAAGATTTTACGGGAGACTCGGACATGCGACAGATCGACCATCACATCGTCGGCGGTGCCGGCGGCAGCGCCCGCCAGGGCGACGTCTTCGACCCCAACAGCGGCGGCGTGCAGGCGCAGGTCGCGCTCGGCGACGCGGCGCTTCTCGACCGCGCGGTCGCCGCGGCGAAGAAGGCGCAGCCCGGCTGGGCCGCGACGAACCCGCAGCGCCGGGCGCGTGTGATGTTCGAATTCAAGCGCCTCGTCGAAGCGAATATGGACAGCCTCGCGCACATGTTGTCGAGCGAGCATGGCAAAGTGATCGCCGATTCGAAGGGCGACATTCAGCGCGGGCTCGAAGTCATCGAATTCTGCTGCGGCATCCCGCATGTGCTCAAGGGCGAATATACGCAGGGCGCCGGCCCCGGCATCGACGTTTACTCGATGCGCCAGCCGATCGGCATCGGCGCGGGCATCACTCCGTTCAACTTCCCCGCGATGATCCCGCTGTGGATGAGCGGCGTCGCGATCGCGACGGGCAACGCCTTCATCATCAAGCCGAGCGAGCGCGACCCGTCGGTTCCCGTGCGCCTCGCCGAACTCTTTCTCGAAGCCGGCCTTCCGGAGGGCATTTGCCAGGTCGTCCACGGCGACAAGGAAATGGTCGACGCGATCCTCGACCATCCCGATATCGGCGCGGTCAGCTTCGTCGGCTCGTCGGATATCGCGCATTATGTCTACAACCGCGGCGTCGCGAACGGCAAGCGCGTGCAGGCGATGGGCGGCGCGAAGAACCACGGCATCGTCATGCCCGACGCCGATCTCGACCAGGTCGTCAACGATTTGACCGGCGCTGCCTTCGGCTCGGCGGGCGAGCGCTGCATGGCGCTGCCCGTCGTCGTCCCCGTCGGCGATGAGACCGCCGAGCGCCTGAAAGCCAAGCTGATCCCCGCAATCGCGGCGCTGCGCGTCGGCGTGTCGACCGATGCCGAGGCGCATTATGGCCCCGTGGTGACGCAGGCGCACAAGGAAAAGGTCGAAGGCTGGATCCAGAAATGCGCCGACGAGGGCGCCGAGCTCGTCGTCGACGGCCGCGGCTTCTCGCTTCAGGGGCATGAAAAGGGCTTCTTCATCGGCCCGACTTTGTTCGACCATGTCACCACCGACATGGAAAGCTACAAGGAAGAAATCTTCGGCCCCGTGCTCCAGATCGTCCGCGCCCCCGATTTCGAAACCGCGCTCGAACTGCCCAGCAAGCACCAGTACGGCAATGGCGTCGCGATCTTCACGCGCAACGGCCACGCCGCGCGCGAATTCGCGGCGCGCGTCAACGTTGGCATGGTCGGCATCAACGTGCCGATCCCGGTGCCCGTTGCGTATCACAGCTTCGGCGGCTGGAAGCGCTCGGCGTTCGGTGACACCAACCAGCACGGCATGGAGGGCGTGAAATTCTGGACGAAGGTCAAGACGATCACGCAGCGCTGGCCCGACGGATCGCCCGACGGGGGCAACGCCTTCGTCATTCCGACGATGGGGTAAGGCGATGGAGATGATCCCCCATAATCCGACCGAGGGCGTTTACGCGACCGGCGGTGACTGGGTGCATGCGATGGAGGTTCGCGGGGCCGGGCGGCTGCTGTTCGTCAGTGGCACGATGGGTTTGAGACCGGATTTCTCGGCTCCCGCGACGCTGGAAGAACAGCTCGATTGCGTGTGGAACAATCTCCGCGCGATTCTGGCCAGCGCAGATATGGACACCGCCAATATCGTCCGGCTGACCAGCTATTTGCGCGATGCAAGCTATGCGGAAGCCAATGCCGCCGCCCGGCTCAAGGCGCTCGGTACGCGGCGCATTCCAACCACCGCGATCGTCGCGCAGACGCTCGAAAGCGATTGGTTGGTCGAGATCGAGATCGTGGCGGCCGCCGAATGAGGCTGTGGCTCGCGATCTTTTTCCTGCTTCTCGCGCAGCCCGCGCACGCGCAAAAGCAGATCGCGCTCAGCTTCGACGATGTTCCGCGCCATGCCGGTGCCTTCTTCGCCCCCGACGAGCGCGCGCAGCGCATCATCGCGGAACTGAAGAAGGCAAAAGCCCCGCAAGCGGTCTTCTTCGTCGTTCCGGGTGCGATCGGGCAGGGCGACGGCGTGGGCGGGGCGGAACGCATCGCCGCCTATGTCGCAGCGGGCCATGTCATCGCGAACCACAGCAACAGCCACAAGCGGCTGAGCACGACCGATACCGCGGCCTATCTCGCCGACCTCGACGCCGCTGAGGTCTGGCTCAAGGGCCGCCCCGGCTATCGTCCCTGGTTCCGCTTTCCCTTTCTTGACGAGGGCGGAAAGGACAAGGCGAAGCGTGATGCCTTGCGCACAGGCCTCGCCGCGCGCGGCCTGTGCAACGGCTATGTCACCGCCGAATCGTCGGACTGGCACCTCGAAAATCTGGCGCGCGAAGCGGTGCAGGCGGGAAAGACGATCGATCGCAAGGCGCTCGGCGACCTCTATGTCAGCTGGCATGTCGAGGCCGCCGATTTCGCCGACGCGATGATGCGGCGCGTCACCGGCCGCCAGCCGGTCCAGATGCTCCTTCTCCACGAAACCGATCTCGCCGCGCTCCATATCGGCGACCTCGTCCGTGCGTTGCGCAACGCGGGCTGGACCGTCGTCAGCGCCGATACCGCCTATGCCGATCCGATCGGCAAGGAAATGCCGGACACGCCGGCCGCGAACGGCACACTGACCGAAGCGCTCGCTTGGGCTGCGGGTATCCCCGCGCCGCGCTGGTATCGCTATAACCAGACCGATCTCGCAACCGCGGTGTTCAATGACAAGGTGCTGGGCGAATGATGCGCGGCGATGAAACCCGTACGCTGCGCCGGGCATTCTCCTTTCGAAGGAGATTGCCGATGACCCGCCTGATGCTTCCCGCCGGATTGCTGCTGCTCGCCGCGTGCAGCGGCGGCGAGGATAAATCGCAGCCCGAAGACAGCGCGGCGATCTCGCCGCTGCAAAAGGCCGAGCGTCCGGCGCCCGCCGAACCGGCGGTCGATGCGGACCTGCCCGACGCCGCCGAGGAAACCCCGCCGAAGCCCGAAGCCAAAACCGCTGGCGACGGCAAGACGATCCCGTCCGCGATCCGCGGCCGCTGGGCGCTCAAGGTCGCCGATTGCAAGGCGAAGAAGGGCACCGACCTCACCGCGCTGACGATCGATGCAACCAACCTGCGCTTCTACGAATCGCATGGCGAACTCGCGCGCGTTCGCGAAAGCGACGCCGACCGCATCGTCGCCGACTACAAGTTCAGCGGCGAGGGCGTCGAATGGGATCGCCGGATGCAGCTCGACCTCGCCGACGGCGGCAAGACGCTCGTCCGCCGCGATTCCGGCGAGGGTGCCGCTGCGGGCGCGATGCGCTATACGCGCTGCGCCGGATGACGGTTTTTTGAAAGGGAGATTCACGATGGACATTCGCATGCTGGCAATCGCCGCCCTTCTGCCGCTCGCCGCCTGTACGCAGGAGCGGCCGCCCGTCGAATCAACCCCGACCCCGCCTGCCGAGGCTGCGTGCAACGCCGACGCGGTGCAATCGCTCGTCGGCCAGACCGCGACTGCCGACGTCGGCGGCCAGCTCCTCAAGGGCAGCGGCGCGCGGACGCTGCGCTGGGTGCCGCCGCGCACCGCGGTCACCATGGATTTCCGCCCCGACCGGCTCACCGTCTCCTATGACGATGCGCTCAAGATCGAGCGGATCAGCTGTGGCTGACAGCACGCGCCGCAACCATAGCTCGGCGTCCCCGTTCGAACCGGTCTACGGCTACAGCCGCGCGGTTCGGGTGGGGAACCGCATCGACGTCGCGGGCTGCGCGCCGATCGAGGCTGACGGTACATCGACCCCCGGCGACGCTGGCGCACAAGCGGCACGCTGTATCGCAATCATCGGCGAGGCGCTCGAGGCGCTCGGCGGCAGCTTCGCCGACGTCGTGCGCACGCGAATGTATATCACCGACGCGGCCGACGCCGACCTTGTTGGTCGCGCGCACGGATCGGCATTCAAAAATGTCCGACCGGCATCGACGATGCTGGTTGTGCCCGCACTGATCCGCCCCGAGTGGAAAGTCGAAATCGAAGCCGAAGCCATCATCGAGAAATGACCATGACCGACCAGTTCCAGCTTACCGACGACCAGCTCGCCATCCAGGATATGGCGCGCAAATTCACCGCCGACCGCATCACGCCCTTCGCGGCCGAATGGGACGAGAAACATCATTATCCCGTCGACGTGTGGAAGGCGGCGGGCGAGCTCGGTTTCGGCGCGATTTACGTCGGCGAGGAATCGGGCGGCATCGGGCTCGGCCGGATGGAAGCGGCGCTGATCATGGAGGCGATGGCCTATGGCTGTCCGGCAACCAGCGCCTATGTCTCGATCCACAATATGGCGACATGGATGATCGACCGCTTCGGCGGCGCCGAGGTCAAGGCGCGCTTCCTGCCCGACCTCGTCAGCATGGAGAAGATTGCGAGCTATTGCCTGACCGAACCGGGCTCGGGGTCCGACGCCGCGGCCCTGAAAGCGACGGCAAAGCGCGACGGCGATCATTATGTGCTGAACGGCACCAAGCAGTTCATTTCGGGCGCGGGCTATAACGACATTTATGTCTGCATGGTCCGCACCAGCGAGGAAAAGTCGAAGGGGATCAGCTGCCTCGTCGTCGAAAAGGACACGCCGGGCCTCAGCTTCGGCGCGCCCGAAAAGAAGCTCGGCTGGAACGCCTCGCCGACCGCGCAGGTGATTTTCGAAGATTGCCACGTCCCCGTCGAAAATCTCGTCGGCGCCGAGGGCGACGGATTCCGCTTTGCGATGGCGGGGCTCGACGGCGGACGCCTCAACATCGGTGCCTGCTCGCTCGGCGGCGCGCAGCGCTGCCTCGACGAAGCGATCGCCTATACCAAGGACCGCCAGCAGTTCGGCCAGCCGATCGCCGATTTCCAGAACACGCAATTCATGCTCGCCGACATGGCGACCGACCTCGAAGCCGCGCGCGCTTTGCTCTATGTGGCGGCAGCGAAAGTGACCGCGAACGCCCCCGACAAGTCGCGCTTCTCGGCGATGGCGAAGCGGCTCGCGACCGACAATGGCAGCAAGATCGTCAACGACGCGCTCCAGCTGTTCGGCGGCTATGGCTATCTGCGTGACTATCCGATCGAGCGTTTCTGGCGCGACCTGCGCGTCCATTCGATCCTCGAAGGCACCAACCAGGTGATGCGGATGATCGTCGGAAGGGACCTGCTGCGCCAATGACCAACGATGTCCTGATCTCGACTGACGTCCGCGTCGGCCGCATTTCGCTCAATCGCCCGAAGGCGATCCACGCACTCAACCTCGCCATGTGCGAAGCGATGATCGACGCGCTGGTGGCGTGGCGCGATGACGACGCGGTCGAGGCGGTGATCATCGACCATAGCGAGGGCCGCGGCTTCTGCGCCGGCGGCGACATCCGCATGCTTGCGGAGAGCGGCGCGAAGGATGGCAAGGAAGCGCGCCAGTTCTTTCACACCGAATATCGCCTCAACCATCTGCTCTTCACCTATCCCAAGCCCGTCGTCGCCTTCATGGACGGCATCACGATGGGCGGCGGGGTCGGCATTTCGCAGCCGGCGAAATATCGCGTCGCGACCGAGCATACGCGCTTCGCGATGCCCGAGACGGGGATCGGCCTGTTTCCCGATGTCGGCGGCGGCTGGTATCTGCCGCGTCTCGAGGGCCGCGTCGGCGCCTATCTCGCGCTCACCGGAGCACGGCTCGACGGCGCGGAGTGTTTGGCGCTCGGCCTCGCGACGCATTATCTGCCCTCCGAAAAGCTCGCCGAGGCGAAGGCGCGCATCGCGGTCGACCCCGACCGCATCGGCGGCATATTGGGCGAGCTGTCGGTCACCGCGCCGCCCGCCGGAATCACCCAGCATCTCGAACGGATCAACCGGCTGTTCGCGAGCGACACCTATGAGGATATCCTCGCCGCGCTCGAAGCCGACGGCGGCGAATGGGCCGAAAAGGAGCTCGCGACGCTCCACGGCAAATCGCCGCAGACGTGCAAGGTCGCGCTCCGCCAGCTCAAGGAAGGCGGCGAGATGCACGACTTCGCCGCGCAGATGACGCAGGAATATGCAATCGGCAGCCGCGTCGTTCAGATGCACGACTTCCTCGAGGGCGTCCGCGCGCTGATTATCGACAAGGACAACAGCCCGAAATGGGATCCGCCGACCGCCGAAGCGGTCACCGACGACTGGATCGACGCGATCTTCGCGCCTTTGCCTGACGATCAGAAATGGACGCCGCTCACTTAACCTTGCCACTCACTCTTCGTCACCCCGGACTTGATCCGGGGTCCCGCTTCATCGACGTCACAAAGCGGGATGCCGGATCAAGTCCGGCATGACGATAATCCGGAGATTGCTCGAATGACCTATGAAACCCTCCTCGTCGAAACGCGCGGGGCCGTCACCTTGGTGACGCTCAACCGCCCGCAGGCGCTGAACGCACTCAACTCGGGCGTGCTCGACGACCTGATCGCGGCCTTTGCGGCGTATGAAGCCGACGACAGTCAGCGCTGCGCGGTGCTCACCGGATCGGGCGACAAGGCGTTCGCCGCGGGCGCCGACATCAAGGAAATGGCCGACAAGCCAGCGTCCGATTTCTACCTCGAGGATTTCTTCTCGAAATGGACGAGCGACTTCGTGAAGAAGGTTCGCAAGCCGTGGATCGCCGCGGTGAACGGTTTCGCGCTCGGCGGCGGCTGCGAGCTCGCGATGATGGCCGACTTCATCATCGCGTCGGACAAGGCGAAATTCGGCCAGCCCGAAATCAAGCTCGGCGTCGCCCCCGGCATGGGCGGGTCGCAGCGGCTGACGCGCGCGATCGGCAAGGCGAAGGCGATGGAAATGTGCCTCACCGGCCGGATGATGGATGCCGCCGAAGCCGAGCGCTCGGGCCTCGTCGCGCGCGTCGTCGAGCATGCGACGCTGGTCGACGAAGCGGTAAAGACCGCGACGGTGATCGCCGGCATGCCGCCGATGGCCGCGATGGTGAACAAGGACATGGTCAACGCCGCGTTCGAAACAACGCTCGATCAGGGGCTGATCTACGAACGCCGCCTGTTCCAGATCCTCGCCGCGACCGAGGACAAGGCCGAAGGCATGGCCGCCTTCATCGAAAAGCGCGAAGGCGTGTGGAAGGGTCGGTGAGCCCAGTTCCCCTCCCGCTTGCGGGAGGGGTTAGGGGAGGGCCTGTTCCCTCCTCGCCAGTGCAATATTCGGGACAGGCCCTCCCCCGGCCCCTCCCGCAAGCGGGAGGGGAGATTAAATGAAAATCGCATTCATCGGACTCGGCAATATGGGCGGCGGCATGGCCGCGAACCTGGCGAAAGCGGGGCACGAAGTCCGCGCATTCGATCTCAGCGAAGAGGCGCTGGCGCGCGCGGTCGAGGCGGGCTGCACTCGCGCGGCATCGGCGGCCGAAGCGGTCACCGGCGCCGAGGCCGTGGTGACCATGCTTCCGGCGGGCAAGCACGTTGCTGCTGTGTATCAGGAAGCCGTTTTCCCACACGCCGACGACGGCACGCTACTGCTCGATTGCTCGACAATCGATGTTGCAACCGCGCGTAGCAATATTGAAGCCGCCGCCAATGCTGGCCTCGTCGCGGTCGACGCACCGGTTTCGGGCGGCATCGCCGCGGCCAACGCGGGCACGCTGACCTTCATGGTCGGCGGCACCGGTGAGGGCTTCACGCGCGCCGAACCGATTCTCGCGAAAATGGGCAAGGCGGTGATTCATGCCGGCGACGCGGGCGCGGGGCAGGCAGCGAAGATCTGCAACAATATGCTCCTCGGCGCCTCGATGGTCGCGACGTGCGAAACGCTCGCGCTCGCGCAGAAACTCGGGCTCGACCCGCAGAAATTCTTCGACATCGCGAGCGTGTCGTCGGGGCAATGCTGGTCGCTGACGAGCTACGCACCGCTCCCCGGCGTCGGGCCGACGACCCCCGCCGACAATGATTATAAGGGCGGGTTCGCCGCGGCGCTGATGCTCAAGGATCTGCGCCTTGCGATGGAGGCGGCGGCGAGCGTCGATGCCGGCGTCCCGATGGGATCGAAGGCGCGCGAACTCTACGAAGCCTTTGTCGAAGCCGACAAGGACGGTCGCGATTTCTCGGCGATCATCAAGACGCTGCAGAAATAACCGTCGCCCCCGCGAAGGCGGGGGCCGCTGGCGGTCTGATGCCGCGCCATCGTGATAAGCCGACTACGGCCCCCGCCTTCGCGGGGGCGACGAACGCTCAATAAAAATCGGCCGTCTCTCCGCCGTCTTTGCGTTCGGTACGATGCACTTGCGTTGGCGCCTTGCGCTCGCCTGAGCGCACTTCGATCCGGTCACCGACCCGCCGCACCTCGGCAGGCGCCAATATCCGCGCGCGCGCCACGCCGATCGCGCTAACCTGCGGCGTCGCCACCGGGGCGGCCACCGGCACGCTGCCGGTCAGCAGAAGGACGGCGAGGGCGGACATGGCGTTCATGCTCTGCCCTAACGGCAGGTCTTGCCAGCGCTTTAACCCTGAATCGCAAGTTTCCGGTCGCACCTGCGGCGGCGCGAAGGCAAAAGAAAGGCCGCCTGCCCCGCGCTGGGACAGACGGCCCGATCTTCGTAAGCGGGGAAGGGCTTAGAAGCCCGACTTCGCCTCGGCCTTTTCCTTGAGCAAAGGCGCGACCGCGAAACCATGTTTCTCGAGCGCCGCGACGATCTTGTCGGTGCCTTCCAGCCCCGCCCAGAACATCGGGCCGCCGCGATAGACCGGCCAGCCGTAGCCATAGATCCACACGACATCGATGTCCGACGCGCGCTGCGCCTTGCCTTCCGCCAGGATCAGCGCGCCTTCGTTGACCATCGGATAGAGCGTGCGCTCGATGATCTCCTGATCGCTGATCTCGCGTTTCGCCTTGTTCGACCGCTGACGGAAATCCTCGATGATCTCGGCGACTTCGGCGCTGGGCGACGGATTGCGCTTTTCGTCATAGTCGTAAAAGCCCTTGCCGGTCTTCTGCCCCCAGCGGCCGACCGCGGCGAGCGCGTCGCGGATGCTTTCGATGCGCGTCGGGTCGCGGTGCCAGCCGATGTCGACGCCGGCGAGGTCGCTCATCTGGAACGGACCCATCGGCATGCCGAATTCGACATGGACCTTGTCGATCTGCTGCGGCGTCGCGCCTTCCATGAGCAGGTTCATCGCCTCGACCTGGCGGGGTTTGAGCATGCGGTTGCCGATGAAGCCGTCGCACACCCCCGCGACCACCGCGACCTTGCCGATCTTCTTGCCGATCGCCATCGCGGTCGCCAGCGCGTCGGGTGCGGTCTTGTCGCCGCGCACGACTTCGAGCAGCTTCATGACATTGGCGGGCGAGAAGAAGTGCATGCCGAGCACGTCGCCGGGGCGGCTCGTCGCGGTCGCGATCTCGTCGATGTCGAGATAGGAGGTGTTCGACGCGAGGATCGCGCCGGGCTTGGCGATCTTGTCGAGCTTGCCGAAGATGTCCTTCTTGACGTCCATATTCTCATAGACCGCCTCGATGATCAGGTCGCAGTCGGCCAGATCGTCGAGATTGAGCGTCGGGGTCAGGATGCCCATCATCGCCTCGACCTGTTCGGGCTTGAAGCGGCCCTTGGCGGCCGACGCGTCGTAATTCTTGCGGATCACGCCGGTGCCGCGGTCGAGCGCTTCCTGCTGCATCTCGACGATCGTCACCGGGATGCCCTTCTGGAGGAAGTTCATGCTGATCCCGCCGCCCATCGTGCCGGCGCCGATCACGCCGACCTTCTTGATGTCGCGCAGCTGCGTGTCCTTGGGCAGGCCGTCGATCTTCGCGGCCTGACGCTCGGCGAAGAAGATGTGGCGCTGCGCCGCCGACTGGCTGCCGAACATCAGCTTCATGAACTGCTCGCGCTCGAACGCGAGACCTTCCTCGAAGGGCAGGCGCGTCGCCGCCTCGACGCAGGCGAGGTTGGCGTAAGGCGCTTCGAAACCGCGCCAGCGCTTGGCGTTTGCGGTCTTCAATTGTTCGATCACCGCGACGTCGCCGAACACCGGGCGCTCGCGCGTCGGGCGCGGGCCATCGGCGATCTTCGCGCGCGCAAAGGCGATCGCGTCGGCGGCGAGGCTGTCTTCGCCCGCGAGTTCGTCGACGAGGCCGAGTTCCTTGGCTTTCGCGGCGGGAAGCGGATCGCCGGTCGAGGTCATCGTCGCCGCGGCTTCGACCCCGACGACGCGCGGCAGGCGCTGCGTGCCGCCCGCGCCGGGGAGCAAGCCAAGCTTGACCTCGGGCACGCCGAGCTTCGCCGAAGGGACCGCGATGCGATAATGGCAGACGAGTGCGGTCTCCAAGCCGCCGCCGAGCGCGGTGCCGTGGATCGCCGCAACGACGGGCTTCGATGCCGCTTCGATGCTGTTGAGCACCGCATTGAAATCGGGGCCGCGCGGCGGCTTGCCGAACTCGCTGATGTCGGCGCCCGCGATGAAGGTTGCACCGGCGCAGCGCAGCACGATCGCCTTGACGCTGTCATCGCCGAGCGCGGCGGCGAAATGATCTTCCAGCCCCTGACGGACGTGCCAGCTCAGCGCGTTCACGGGCGGGTTGTTGACGATGATGACGGCGATTTCGCCATCCTTTTCCAGCGTGACGCTGACGGGGGTTTCTTCGGACATGGGAGACTCCTTCAATCTGGAACCCGTTCGCGCGGTGCGAACGGAAAGGGGTGTTGCATCTTCAATCGTCGATCGCGGCGTGGACAAAGGTCTTGACCTCGCGCCGCACGGGATAGGTGGAGGAGGGCATCAGCTGGGTCATGAAGACCATGCAAATCTCTTCGACCGGATCGACGAAGAAGCCGGTCGAGAACATGCCGCCCCAGTAAAAATCGCCGACCGATCCGGGGGTCATCGTCTGCGCGGGGCTTTCGTTCACCGCGAAGCCAAGACCGAAGCCGATGCCGGCATTTTCGGCCTCGCTGAAGATGCCGACGCTGTGCTGCGTCAGGTCGCCGCCGCCGGGCAGATGGTTCGACGTCATCAGCTCGAGCGTCTTGCGGCTGATGATCCGCACATCGCCGAGCTTGCCGCCGCCGAGCAGCATCAGGCAGAAACGGTGATAATCGTCGATCGTCGAAGCAAGCCCGCCGCCGCCCGAATGAAAGCTGCGATCCTTCGCCCAGCGGCTCTTCGCGCCACCGTCGAAATCCTGCATCCTGTTCTTGGGGTGGAAAGCATAGGCGTCGGTCAGCCGGTGCTGCTGCTCGGCGGGCACCTTGAACCCCGTGTCGACCATGCCGAGCGGGCCGAAGATGCGCTCCTGCAAAACCTGCGCGAAGGGCTTGCCCTCGATGCGTTCGATCACCGCGCCGAGCACGTCGGTCGCCATCGAATAATTCCAGTGCGCGCCGGGGTCGAATTGCAGCGGGATCTTCGCCAGATCGGCGATGAAGCTGTCCATCGTATAATCGGCGTCGAAATCGTCGATCTTTGCCTTGCGATACGCGCCGTCGACCGGGGTGCGCTCCTGAAAGCCATAGGTCAGCCCCGCGGTATGGCGCAGCAGGTCGACCATGCGGATCGGCGACGCGGGCGGCCGCGTCAGGAAGGGGACGTTGCCGCCGCCAGCGACGAACACGCCGGTGTCCTTGAACTCGGGGCAGAATTTCACCAGCGGGTCCGACAGCGCGACCTTGCCTTCCTCGACGAGCATCATGAAGGCGATGCTGGTGATCGGCTTGGTCATGCTCGCGATGCGGAAAATCGCATCCTCTTTCAGCGCCTCGCCCGGCCGCGCCTCGCCGATGCACGACAGATGCGCGATCTCGCCGCGCCGCGACACGAGCGTCGCCGCGTGCGGCAGGCGGCCGGTGTCGACATATTTGGCGGCGAGAAAGGCGGGAATGCGGTCGAGCCGCGCGGTGTCGAATCCATGTGTCATGCTGATCGATCTATCAGTGCGAGGTCTGGCCGAGCAACTGGCGTGTCACCGGGTGCGAGCTGGTGAGGCCGCCGTCGACCGCGATCGCCTGTCCGTTGACATAGCTTGCCTGATCGCTCGCGAGGAACAGCGCGACATTGGCGAGTTCCTCGGGTTGCGCCGCGCGGCGGAGCGGGTTCAATTGACCGAGCTTGTGCGTGACTTCCTTGGCCTTGGCATAATCGAAGGTCGGCTTGGTCATCCCCGTTTCGGTGAGGCCGGGGCACACTGCGTTGACGCGCACGCCGCTCGTCGAGAGCTGCTGCGCCGCGACTTTGGCGAGGTTGATCACGCCCGCCTTCGACGCCGAATAGGCCCCCGGACCCGCGCCCGAATTGAGACCCGCGACGCTCGCGGTCAGCACGATCGCGCCGCCGCGGCCCTGATCGACCATCGCCTTGCCGGCATGCTTCACCATCAGCGCCGGGCCGATCAAATTGACGCGCAACGTCTCGGCCCAGGCATCGGGGTCGAAATCGAAGATGCCGCCCATGTCGCCGATGATCCCGGCGTTGGCAAAGGCAACGTCGAGCGCGCCATAGGTGTCTTTCGCGGTCGCGACGAGCGAGGCGACATCGGCCTCGACACCCGCGTCGATCTCAAGCGCCACGACCTCGCCGCCGGCATCCTTCACCAGCTTCGCGGTCTCGTGCACCGCGGCGGTCTTGTCGCCGATGACGAGTTTCGCGCCCTCGGCGGCAAAGCGCAGCGCGCTCGCGCGGCCGATGCCCGAACCGGCACCCGTGATGATCGCAACCTTGCCGTCCAACGCGCCCATCATGCGCCTCCTGAAATCGTGGCCCCGCCATCGCACACGATGGTCTGGCCGGTGGTGAAAGCTCCCGCCTTGCTGGCGAGGAAGACCGCGGCGCCCGCGATCTCGTGCGGCTCGCCGATGCGCTTCAGGGTCGAGGCGGCGGTCGATCGTTTGAGCGTCTCGGGATTTTCCCACAAGGCGCGCGCCATGTCGGTGCGCACCAGCCCCGGCGCGATGCAGTTGACGCGCACGCCGCGCGGCCCGAACTCGACCGCGAAATTGCGCGCGACCTGCATGTCGGCGGCTTTCGAGATTCCATAGGCGCCGATGATCGGTGATCCCTTCAGCCCGCCAATCGAGCTGATGATTATGATCGACCCTTCGCCGCGTTCGAGCATCTCGGGCGCGACCATCGAAATCAGCCAGTGGTTCGACAGGATATTGTTATCCATGATCTTGCGGAACTGGTCGTCGCTGATCCCGAGCCCGGGGCCATAATAAGGGTTCGACGCGGCGTTGCAGACCAGCGTGGTGATCTTGCCGAAGGCGCGGCGCGTTTCGGCGACCAATATCTCCAGCTCTTCCTTCGACGAGATGTTCGCGCGCACCGCGATCGCGGTGCCGTCGCCGAAGCGCGCGTTGATTTCGGCTGCGGTTTCTTCGCAGGCGTCGGCCTTGCGGCTCGAGATCACGACCTTCGCGCCCTGTTCGGCCATCGCTTCCGCCGTGGCTTTCCCGATGCCGCGCGACGATCCGGTGATCAGCGCGACCTGCCCCGTCATGTCGAACAGGCTCATGCGCCGGCCTTCTTTGCAAAATCCCATGCCTTTTCGGCGAGCGGACGGACGCGTTCGGACATATCCTTCGCGTGCTGCGACGAGGCGGTGCCCTCGATCACGCGCTTCTTGATCCCCTGGATGATGCCCGCGAGGCGGAAGAAATTATACGCAAAATACCAGTTCATGTCGGGCACGCCGTCGCGCCCCGTGGCGGCGCAATAACGCTCGACCATCTCGTCGAGTTCGGGAATGCCGAGCGCCGCGCGGTCGAGGTCCATGACGCCCGAGCGGCCGCCATTCTCGGTGACCCACGCCATCGCGACATAGGTGAAATCGGCGAGCGGATCGCCCAAGGTCGACAGTTCCCAGTCGAGCACCGCGAGTACCTCGGGCCGATCCTTGGCGTAGATCATATTATCGATGCGGTAATCGCCGTGGACGACGCTGGTGCGCGTCTGTTCGGGCAAGGTCGCGGGCAACCACGCGATCAGCTGCTCCATCTCGTCCATCGTCTCGGTTTCGGAAAGCCGGTATTGCTTGGTCCAGCGGTCGACCTGGCGCCCGAAATAATTGCCCGGCTTGCCGAAGTCCGAAAGCCCCGCCGCCTCGACATCGACGCTGTGCAGCGCGGCGAGCGTATCGATCATCGCTTCATAGGTCGCGCGGCGATTTTCCGGCGTCGACCCCGGCATCGCGCCGTCCCAGATCGTGTGTCCGTCGACCATCCCCATCACATAGAACCAGCTGCCAACCACCGTGTCATCGGTGCACAGGCCATATTGGCGCGCGACGGGGAAGCCCATCTTGTGGAGCCCCGCCTGCACCTTATACTCGCGGTCGACCGCGTGCGCCGACGGCAGCAGCGGGCCGAAGGGCTTGCGCCGCAGCACATAATTGCCCGACGGCGCGCTGATCTTGTACGTCGGGTTCGACTGGCCGCCCGCGAATTTGCCCTGCGTCAGCGGACCTTCGAAGCCTTCGACATGCGCTTCCATCCACGCCGTCAGCTTCGCTTCGTCGAGCACGTCGGCGCCCTCGGGCGCAACGGTGCCGCTGAAGGCCTTTTGCGCGTCGAGCGTCATTGGTCGAACACGATCACCGACCGTGCGGCGTCGCCCTTCTTCATCTTGTCGAAGCCTTCGTTGATCCGCTCGAGCGGGATCGTCTCGGCAACGATGCTGTCGAGGTCGAGCAGCCCGCGGAGATAGAAGTCGACGAGGCGCGGGATGTCGACCGGGAAGCGGTTGCCGCCCATGATCGCACCCTGCAATTTCTTGCCCGAGAGCAGGTCCATCGCGCTGAGCCCCACTTTTTCCGAAAGCGGCATCATGCCGAGGATCGTCGCGGTGCCGCCGCGGCGCAGCGACGCGACCGCAAGGCTCGCCGACGCCGGACGCCCGACCGCCTCGATCGCATGGTCGACGCCGCCCTTGGTCAGCTCGACGATCTGCTTCGCGGCATCGTCGGCGAGCGCGTCCACCACATCGGTCGCGCCGAGCTTCACCGCCAGCGCGCGCTTTTCGGGAACCGGATCGGCGGCGATGATGCGCCCCGCGCCCGCGATCTTCGCGGCGTTGATCGTCGCCAGCCCGACGCCGCCGCAGCCGACGACCGCGACGGTCTCGCCCGGCGTCACCTTGCACGCGTTGAAGATCGTGCCCGCACCCGTCGTCACCGCGCAGCCGATGACGGCGGCGCGGTCGAGCGGCATCGCGGGGTCGATCGCGACGCACGCATGTTCGTGGACGAGCATCGTTTCGGCAAAGGCCGAGAGGTTGAGCATCTGGTTGACGATGCTGCCGTCGGGGCGCGTGATGCGCGGCGCCGATCCGACCGGCCGGCGCGTATCGCCGCCCATGCACAGCGACATGCGGCCCGAAACGCAGAACTCGCAGTGGCCGCAGAAGGCGCTGAGGCAGGTGACGACCGCGTCGCCGACCTTCACCGTGCGCACTTCGCTGCCGACCGCCTCGACGATGCCCGCGGCTTCGTGGCCGGGGATCGCGGGGAGGGGGTGCGGATAGGCGCCGTCGATGAAATGGAGGTCCGAATGGCAGAGCCCGCACGCGGCGGTGCGGATGCGCACCTCGTGCGGGCCGCAGTCGGCAATCTGCACCGTCTCGATCGACAGCGGCTTGCCCGGTTCGATCAGAATCGCGGCTTTGGTCACAATATCTCTCCGAATTCAGGTTTTAACGCGAAACGCCGATGTCGCCCGACGAGAAGCCCGGCTCGCTCGCTTCGCTATGCTTGGCGAATTCGATCCGCGCGATCGCGCGTTCGTGGACTTCGTCGGGCCCGTCGGCGAGGCGCAGCGTGCGCTGATGCGCATAGGCTTTGGCGAGCCCGAAATCCTCGGACACGCCGCCGCCGCCATGCGCCTGGATCGCGTCGTCGATGATCTTCAGCGCCATGTTCGGCGCCTGCACCTTGATCATCGCGATTTCGGCCGCGGCCGACTTGTTGCCGACCTTGTCCATCATGTCGGCGGCCTTGAGGCAGAGCAGGCGCGTCATTTCGATATCGATGCGCGCGCGCGCCAGACGATGTTCCCAGATGCTGTATTCGGCGACCTTGCGGCCAAAGGCGACGCGCGACTGCAGCCGCTTCGCCATCTTCGCAATCGCTTCTTCCGCCACACCGATGGTGCGCATGCAGTGATGGATGCGCCCCGGGCCAAGGCGCCCCTGCGCGATCTCGAACCCGCGGCCTTCGCCGAGCAGCATCGCCTCTTCGGCGTTGACGCGCACGTCTTTCAGCTCGATTTCCATATGGCCGTGCGGCGCGTCGTCATAACCGAAGACGGGCAGGTGGCGCAGGATGTTCACGCCCGGCGCATTCAGCGGCATCAGCACCATCGACTGCTGCGCGTGGCGCTTCGCGGCAAAGTCGGTCTTGCCCATCACGATCGCGACCTCGCAGCGCGGATCGCCCGCACCCGACGACCACCATTTGGTGCCGTTGATCACATAATCGTCGCCGTCGCGCTCGATGCGCGTTTCAATGTTCGTCGCGTCGGACGAGGCGACGCGCGGCTCGGTCATCAGGAAGGCCGAACGGATCTGGCCGTTCATCAGCCGGCCGAGATATTTATCCTTCTGCGCGCGCGTGCCGTACCGATGGAACACTTCCATGTTTCCGGTGTCGGGCGCCGAGCAGTTGAACACTTCGCTCGCGAAACCGACGCGGCCCATTTCCTCGGCGCACAGCGCATATTCGAGGTTGGAGAGGCCGGGTCCTTCGAATTCGAACGTCTCGTCGACATGGTGGTGCGCGCCCGACTTGGGCGGCATGAACAGGTTCCAGATGCCGGCTTCTTTCGCTTCGGCCTTCAGATCCTCGACGATCTGGATGACCTTCCAGCGGTCGCCCGCCTTGTCCTGTTCGTTATAGGTCGGGACTGCGGGGCGAACCTTGCGTTCGATGAAATCGCGTACCCGGTCGCGCCAATAGACCTGCCGGTCGGTGAGATCGAAGTCCATCTGCGCGTCCTTTCCCTTTACGTTCACGTAAACCTTTGGACCGATTCGTCGGCCTTGCCAAGTCCCGCGGCCCTAAAATTACATCATTCCGCCGCTTGGCGACATGATCGTTACGGATGCGCCCCCGTGGCATCGGGTTCGCCGCGTGCGACGTCGCCCAGCAGCGCGAGCCGCGCCTCGTGATCGGCGCGCGAGATCGGGAATTTGCGCATCACGATCAGCCCCAGCGTGCCGATGACCAGCACCGCGAGCGCATAGCCGAGCGCGAGATTGCCGAGCACGTCGCTCCCGACTTCGCCCGGCTTGGCATTCGCCGGAAAGGCCGCGAACGACAGGATCAGCCCCGCAGCGAAGATGCCGATACCCGTCGCGCATTTCTGCATGAAGAAATAGCCCGCGAAGAACAGCCCTTCCGACCGACGCCCGGTCTCGCTCTGCGACGCTTCGACGACATCGGCCATCATCGACGACGACAGGATCATCAGGATGATCGAGAAGCTGTTGGAGACGAACACGAGCGCGAACATCGCTGCGACGCTCGGCTTGCCCGGCATGCCGGGGAAAAACCCCTGGATCCACGCGAAATAGATGCCGCTGTTGACGAGCAGCGAGATCGCGCCCGCGAAAATCGCGCCGTCGCGCTTGCCGAGCCGCGCCGACACGGGCGCGACGAGTATGAAAGCCGCGATCATCGAAGCGAACAGCAGAAAGACATAGGCGACCATCTCGCCCTGCGTGAACTGCCAGAAGAAACCGAGCAGGTAATTGTTCATCGAAAAGGTGATGCCCTGATTCACGAAGCCGAACAGCGCGGCGAAGATCAGCCACAGGAAGGCGCGGTTCGACAGCGTGTCGCGCATCTCGCCGAGAACCTGGCGCAGCGTCATCGCGGGTTTCACATCGGCGACGTTCGACACCGCGATGCGGCTGTGCTGCCCCGCGGCGGAGGTCAGGACCGCGCCCGCCATCAGCAGCGCGCCGGTCAGCGCATAGGGGAAATAGCCGTCGGGATCGACGAGCCCCTTCGCACCGCCGAAAAACACGCCATAGGCGAGCAGCAGGATGAGCAGGCCGCCGCCCCAGCCGAAGAGGAAGCGATAGCGCATGACGACGGTGCGTTCGTCATAGTCGCCGGTGAGTTCGGGCACGATCGCGACCGACGGCACTTCGCACATCGACACGAGCGAGCGGACGATGATCGCAAAGCCGATCAGCCACGCCACGGTCATAGCGTTGCTCATTTCGGGTGGGTGCCACAGCAGCATCCACATGATCGCGAGCGGGATCGGCGCGCCATAAAGCCACGGCAAGCGCCGCCCCCAGCGGCTGCGCGTGCGGTCGGTGAGTTCGCCGATGATCGGATCGACGAACGCGTCGGCGATCAGCGCGACCATGATCGCGGCACCGACGCCGCCGGGGTCGAGCCCGATCACCTGATTGTAGAACAGCAGGAGGAAGGTCGAAAAGCCGTTGTCCTTGACGCCATAGGCGATGCTGCCCAGCCCGTGCATGACCTTCAGCCGGACCGGCAGGTGCGTGGCTTTCGGCGCGGCGATCGCCGCGTTCACGCCGGCGCCCCGGCCTTCGCCGCATCCTCCATCGCGACGAGGGCGTCGAACAGCCCGGGGGCTTCGGGGTCCCACGCATGGCGCTGGCCGATCGTCAGCCCGCCGTCGACCAGCATATGCGTGCCGGTCATAAAGCTCGACTCCTCGCTCGCGAGGTACGCGACGGCGTTGGCGATATCCTCGGGCTGGCCGCCGCGCGCGACGGGCTGCGCGGCCTCGCTCATCCCCGCGATGATCGCCTTCGCCTGATCCTTATGCGCGTCGGGCACGTCGAGCGACGAGGTGAAGATATTGGTGTTGATAAAGCCCGGGCAGATCGCGTTGACGCGAATGCCGTAGCGCGCGAGGTCGGTCGCGGCGATCTTGGATAGATGAAGCACGCCCGCCTTGGCGACGGCATAGGCGATCGGCGAATAGCCGGCACCAAGCGCCGCGACGCTCGCGGTGTTGACGATGCTCGCACCCTTGCGGCCCTTCATATGCGGCGCGGCATAACGGATCCCCATCGCGACCGATTTCAACACGAGGTCCATCGTCAGGTCCCAGCCCTCGGGGCTGATCTCGTCGATCGGCGCGCGGTCGCCCGCGGCGGCGGCGTTGTTGAAGACGATATCGATGCCCCCGGCTTTCGCCGCGGCGGTATTCATCAACGCCTCGATGTCCGATGGCTTGGTGACGTCGCAGCGGACGAAGTCGATCCTGCCGTTCGACTGTTCGGCCAGCGCGCGTCCGCCCGCCTCGTCGATGTCGGCGGCGAAGACGTGCGCGCCCTCGCCCGCGAGTTTCAAAACCGCTGCCTTGCCGATGCCCGACGCCGCTCCGGTGACGACGGCTATCTTGCCTGCGAATCGCATTGACCCATTCTCCCGTTTTCTTTTGCCACTTAGCTTAGGCGCCAAAGGTGACGCGTCAACGGCGGTCAAACCGACGCTACGGCGCCGTAAGGGCAGGCTCGTTTCTCCAAGTTGACGCTTGCGTAAACTAGCGAAGCGGACGTAGATTTGGCCGCAGAAGAGGAGCCAAAAGGATGAGCGAACTGGACGCTTTCCGCGCCGAGGTGCGGGACTGGCTGGAGGCGAACTGCCCCGCTGAAATGCGCGAGCCCGTGCGTGACGAAGGCGACGTCTGCTGGGGCGGCCGCAATTGGGTGTTCAAGAACGACGCCCAGAAGGCGTGGCTCGAGGCGTGCGTCGCCAAAGGCTACACCGTCCCCGACTGGCCGAAACCCTATGGCGGCGCCGGGCTGACCCCCGAGCAGACCAAGGTCTTCAAACAGGAAATGAAGCGCATCCACGCGCGCTCGCCGCTCGACAGCTTCGGCATCTGGATGCTCGGCCCCGCGCTGCTGCAATTCGGCACCGAGGAGCAGAAGGTCGAATATCTGAACCCGATCGCGCGCGGCGAAATCCGCTGGTGCCAGGGCTATTCGGAGCCCGGCTCGGGCAGCGACCTCGTTTCGCTCCAGACCTTTGGTGAGGACAAGGGCGACCATTGGGTCGTCAACGGGTCGAAGATCTGGACGAGCTACGCCGACAAGGCCGACTGGATCTTCTGCCTCGTCCGCACCGACAAGGCGAACAAATATCAGGGCATCACCTTCATGCTCTTCGACATGGCGAGCAAGGGCGTCACGACGAAGCCGATCCTCTTGATCAGCGGCAACTCGCCCTTCTGCGAAACCTTCTTCGACGATGTCGAAGTGCCGAAGACGCAGTTCATCGGCGAAGTGAACCGCGGCTGGGACGTCGCCAAATATCTGCTCGGCCACGAACGCGAGATGATCTCGGGCGGCGGCGCCGGCGGCGACATGGTCAGCATCGGCGGCGCCTTTGCCAAGGCGTTCGGCAAGAATGAAGCGGGCGAACTCGACGATCCGATCCTGCGCGCCGAAATGGCGGCGTTCGACGTCGATGTCTTCGCCTATCGCGCGATGGGCGAGCGTTTCATGGACATGTGGAAGACCGGGCGCGCGCACCCCGCCAGCTCGAACATGATGAAATATGTCGGCACCGAACTCAACAAGCGCCGCCACGAACTCGTCATGTCAGGCGGCGGCAGCGAAGCGCTCGAATGGGACAGCGAAGAGACCAAGGGCGGCGCGCGCGCGCGCGGCTGGCTGCGCACCAAGGCCAATTCGATCGAAGGCGGGACGAGCGAAGTCATGCTCAACGTCATCGCCAAGCGGATATTGGATTTGCCGGGGGCTTAACAACGCGTCGCCCCAGCGAAAGCTGGGGCCGCTATTGGAATAGGGCGGTGCACGCCGCCAACGATCCCAGCTTTCGCTGGGATGACGAAAAGAGATTGGGACAGATATGCCGCTCTATCACAATGACGACCAGGCGATGCTCAAGGACAGCGTTGCCCCCTTCGTCGCCGAACAGGCGCCGGTTTCGCACCTGCGCAGCCTCCGCGACACCGCCGACGCCACCGGCTTCTCGCGCGACCTCTGGACGCAGTTCACCGAAATGGGGCTGCCCGGCATGCTCGTTCCCGAGGCGCATGGCGGGCTCGGCATGGGGCATATGGAGGCGGGCATCGTACTCGAGGAAATCGGCCGCAACCTGACCCCGTCGCCCTTCCTGTCGACCAGCGTCGGCGCGGTCGCCGCGCTCGCCAAGGCGGGTGGCACGCAGGCGGGCCGCTGGCTCCCCGCGATCGCATCTGGCGAGGCAATTATCGCGCTCGCGATCGACGAGGGTGCGAAGCATCGCCCCGACCGCATCGCGACGACCGCGACGCGCGCGGGCAATGGGTTCCGGTTGGACGGCAAGAAGAGCTTCGTCCTCCACGGCCATGTCGCCGACATGAGCATCGTCGCGGCGAAGACCGACGGCGGGATCACTTTGTTCGCGGTGCCGAAGGATGCGAAGGGCGTCACCGCCGATCCGCGCCGCCTCGTCGACAGCAGCTTGGCGAGCCACGTCACCCTCGACGGGGTCGAGGTCGACGCCGACGCGGTGATCGGTGAGGTCGATGCGGGCGGTGAAATCCTCGACGCTTTGCTCGCCGCCACCCGCACCGGAGCGGCCGCCGAAATGGTCGGCGTCGGGCAGGGCGCGATGGACATGACGGTGAATTACCTCAAGGAACGCAAGCAGTTCGGCAAGCTGATCGGCGAGTTCCAGGGCCTCCAGCACCGCGCCGCGCATCTCTATGGCGAGATGGAAGTCGCGCGCGCCACCGTGATGAAGGCGCAGCAATTGCTCGACGAGGGCAGCGAGGGCGCGAGGCTGATGGTCTCGGTCGCCAAGGCCAAGGCCGGCCGCGCCGCCAACCTCGCGGTGCGCGAGGGCGTGCAGATGCACGGCGGCATCGGCATGACCGACGAATATGACATCGGCCTCTATATGAAACGCGACCGCGCGCTCGCCGAATATATGGGCGATGTGCATTATCACATCGACCAGGTTGCGCGGATGAACGGCTACTAATCTCACCCCTCCCGCTTGCGGGAGGGGCAGCGAGCTCCGGATCAAGTCCGGGGCGCAGCGGGGAGGGCGTCATGCCCACATGCCCCACCCAACCCTCCCCTGAAGGGGAGGGAGCAAAAGGATGAGCAAATGAACCTCCAAGACATGTTCGGCCTCGACGGCCGCATCGCACTCGTCACCGGCGGCTCGCGCGGGATCGGCAAGATGATCGTCGAGGGCTATCTCGCCGCGGGCGCGGCGCGCGTCTATATCTCGGCGCGCAAGAGCGCGCAGATCGAGGAGGCCGTCGCCGATTTCGAAACGCGCTATCCGGGCAAGGTCATCGGCCTGCCCGTCGACCTCTCGACCGTCGAAGGCTGCCGCGCGCTCGCGTCGGAGCTCGAAGCGCGCGAGGAACGCCTCGACATCCTCGTCAACAACGCCGGCGCCGCTTGGGGCGAACCGTTCGAGGGTTTCCCCGAGGCGGGCTGGGACAAGGTGATGGACATCAACGTCAAATCGCCCTTCTTCCTGACGCAGGCGCTCCACGGGCTGCTCAAGGGCGGCGGCACCGCCGACCGTCCGGCGAAGGTCATCAACATCGGCTCGATCGACGGCCAGCGTTTGAACCCGTGGGAAACCTACAGCTACCACGCCTCGAAGGCGGCGATCCTCTACCTCACCAAACGCCTCGCCGCGCGGCTGGTGCAGGATCATATCCTCGTCACCGCGATCGCGCCCGGCGCTTTTCAGTCGGACATGAACAAGGCGGCGCGCGACCATGGCGACGCGGTGGCGAAGAGCATCCCCGTGAAGCGCATCGGCGTGCCCGAGGATATGGCGGGCGCCGCGATCTTCCTCGCGTCGAAGGCGGGCGACTATGTCGTCGGCGACACGATCACCGTCGACGGCGGGCTGGTCCACGGCGACGTGCGGACGAGCATCGACGCCTGATCCGCCCTATCTTTCATCGTCATGCCGGACTTGATCCGGCATCCCGCTTTGCAACGTCGAATAGCGGGACCCCGGATCAAGTCCGTGGTGACGAAAGAGGAATTTGACTCGGCTGTCTCCAAGGTGTATTATGTAACTAATGCACCAAGGAGATAGTCCATGCGTCTCGCGTTCCTGATCCCCCCGATGATGCTCCTCGCCGCCTGCGGTTCGGAAGAGAAAAAGGCCGGTGAGGGCACCGAAGTCTCGATCAACGCCGGCGACGAGCATGGCGGGGTGCAGATCAAGACCGGCAAGGACGGCGGCAATATCAAGATCGGCGGCGATGGCGCCGCGATCGACATCGACATCCCCGATTTCGTCGACCTCGATATCGAGAGCGATTTCGATATCGACGGGGTGAAGCTCTATCCGGGGAGCAAGGTCACCAAGGTCGACGTCGACGCGAACGACAAGAGCGGCGCCGACAAGGCGACGGTGAAACTCGGCTTCACCTCGCCCGCGGCGCCGACGAAGGCGGCCGACTGGATGGCCGCCGAGTTCGCCAAAAAGGGCGTCAAGATCACGCGCAGCGGCGACGCGCTCGCGGGCAAGGACAAGGACGGCGCCGATTTCCGCATCAACTTCGTCCCCGACGGCGCGAACGCCAGGGGCGAGGTGGTGATCGTCAAGAGCTGACCTTACACCGTCGCCCCAGCGAAAGCTGGGGCCGCTGGCGATTGGAAGTAACGAGAGCGGTCCCGGCTTTCGCTGGGATGACGATCAGCCGCTATTCCGAAGCGCCGTCGCGATCGCGTTGATCGTCAGCTGGATGCCCTCGGCGATGCGCGGATCGGTTTCGCCGGCGCGGTGGCGCTTCATCAGCTCGATCTGCAGCAGGTTGAGCGGCTCGATATAGGGCAGGCGCAACCGGATCGACGCTTCGAGCGCCGGATTCTTCTCGAGCAGCCGCGTCTGGCCGGTGATGCCGAGGAGCCCGTCATGCGCGCGGTTCCATCCGCCCTGGATGCGGCCAAAGATCGCGTCATGCCCGTCGATTCCCGCCGCCAGCTCGGCATAGCGCGCGGCGATCCCCATGTCCGATTTGGCGAGCACCATCTCCATATTGCCGAGCAGCGCTGCGAAAAAGGGCCAGCCCGCCGCCATGTCCGCCAGCAGCGTCTTGTCCTCGAACGCCGCAAAACCCTCGCCGGTGCCGTACCAGCCGGGCAGCATCGCGCGCGACTGCGCCCAGCTGAACACCCACGGGATCGCGCGCAGATCCTCGATCGCGCTCGACTTGGTGCGGCTCGACGGCCGCGACCCGATCTTCAGCGTTGCGATCTCGGCGATCGGCGTCATCGCGCGGAAGAAATCCTTGAACGCCGGGGTGTCATAGACGAGCCCGCGATAGGCGGCGAAGGCGCCGTCTGACAGCTGGTCCATCGCCGCGGTAAAGCGCGCGGCATCCTTGTCGCTCAGCGCCTCGGGCTCGAGGCTCGCGAGCAGGCTCGCCGACACCATCGCCTCGAGGTTCGTCGCCGCGCTCGCCGCGGTGCCATATTTCGCCGCGATCACCTCGCCCTGTTCGGTGATGCGGATGCGCCCCTGCACCGTGCCCGCGGGTTGCGCGCGGATCGCGGCAAAGGCGCTGCCGCCGCCGCGCCCGACCGCGCCGCCGCGGCCATGGAACAATTGCATCGACGTGTCGGCCTCCTCGAACACCGGGGTCAGCGCCTGCGACGCCTGATGCAATCCCCAGGTCGAGGTCAGATAACCGCCGTCCTTGTTCGAATCCGAATAGCCGATCATCACTTCCTGATGCCCGCGCTGGCCGATCTGCGGGCCGATTTCGGGCATCGCGAAATAGCGCGCCATGATCGCGGGGGCGCGGTCGAGATCGGCGATGGTTTCAAAGAGCGGCACGACCATCAGGTTCGACTGGCCCGCGTCGCCGCCGCTCCGCCACAGTCCGGCTTCGCGCGCGAGGACATGGACTTCGAGCAGGTCGGACAGCTCCTGCGCCATGCTGATGATCCACTGGCAGATCGCGTCATTGCCCAGCCGTTTGCGCACATCGGCGGCGGCATGGACGATCGCGAGTTCGCCCGCGGTCTCGTCGCTCCACTGGTGCCACGGCGCCGCTAGCGGCCGGTCGCTTTGTAGCTCGGCGGTGAGCAGCGCGACGCGTTCCTCTTCGCCCAGCGCCAGATAATCAGGACAAACGCCCGACACGCTGAGCAACTCGGCGAGCACGCGTTCGTGCACCGCGCTGTTCTGCCGCATGTCGAGCGTCGCGAGGTGGAATCCGAACACTTCCACGGCGCGGATGAGCCGCCCGAGTGCGCCGATGCCGCCGAACTGGCCCTGGCTGTTCGCCGACAGGCCGTTGGCGATGGTGACGAGGTCGCGGCGAAGCGACGCCGGGGTGGAATAGGGGGCGCCGCTGAGTGCTGAAGGGCGCGGCGGCGCGCGGCCGACGATCTGCGTGTAGGTCGCGCACAGCCGTGCATAAATCCCCGACAAAGCCCGGCGATAGGGTTCGTCGCGGCGGCTCGGCGCGGCATCGCCGCTCGCCTCGGCCAGCGCTTCGACCGCCTCGGGAACCACGGCAAGGCTCGCCGACACCGACAGCTCGGCGCCAAGGTGGTGGACCGCGTCGATATAATGGCCGAGCACCGCGGCGGCGTTGCGTGCCGTCGCCATGTGCATCGTCTCGGCGGTGACGAAGGGATTGCCGTCGCGGTCGCCGCCGATCCAGCTGCCGACGCGCAGGAAGCTTGCGGGGCGCTGCCCCAGCTCGGCTTCCCACCGCGCATAGAGTTTCGGCACCACGGGCAGAAAGACGTCGCGTAAATAGGTCAGCGCATTGTCGATCTCGTCGGCGACGAACAATTTTTCGGTGCGCAGCGGGCGCGTCTGCCACAACAGCACGATCTGCCGCCGGATCGCATCCTCGACGACATCGCCCTCGGGGGTCTCGTCGGCCCCCGCGTCGCGCAGCAGCATCAGCTCGGCGATGCGGTTCTTGTGGTCGAGCACCGACTTGCGCCGCACCTCGGTCGGGTGCGCGGTGAGCACCGGCGCGACGAGCGAGGCGCTCAGCAGCGCCGCGATTGCATCGCCGTCGATCCCGTCCTCGCGCAGCTTTTCGATCGCGGCGGCGACCGTCGCCTCGGGCTCGGCCGCGACCCCCTGCCGGTCCTCGGCAAGATTGGCGAGCATCGAAAACAGCATGAAGCCGCGCACGAAGGCGATCGTATCGTCGAGGCTCAGCGCATCGAGCCCCGGGTCGATCGCCTCGGCCCCCGCGATCCCGCGGTGCCGGTCGACGCTCGACGAGCGGATATATTCGGTCTGGCGGAACAATTTGTCGCCGCCATAAGCGCGGATGACGTCACCGAGGATCCGCCCCAAATAGCGGATGTCGGGGTTTTGCGAGATCTGGATAGGCGGGCCCATGCGCCGGATTGCTGCACCTGCGAAGGCGCAGCGTCAAGCGGCGCATAGCTATGCGCGCGCCAGATCTGTGCGCCTTCGCGGGCCGGTTCGCCTATATCTATCCCGAAACGTGCCCTTCGAGTAACACTATTGCGCGTTCTCCATGGCTCGTGGAGCAACAGGCGTTAGGCAAAGGTCTCGTAGACGTCGTCCGAAAATCCCTCGCCTCGTTTTAGCGCGATGGCTCCGCGCACTCCGCCGACCATCGCGCCGAGTAGAACCGCGCCAACGATCCATGAGGTGGGCGTTCCATTCAGGATCGTGCTGAGAAAATATAATAATGTGGCAAGAATTCCGACGATAATCCCGCGGCCCTGGCGAAGCAGCGCCGCTGCGACGAACATCAGGACGATGTGAGCTACCGCTATCAGGATAATCGGGTTCGCGTCGCCAATGAGCCGCACAAGATTGTCGGTGCCCACGGAAAACCACAGCCTCAAAACACTGAGTGTCGCGACGATGGTCAGTGCCGTTGATGCAGTCTGGGCTGCACTGAGCGCCCCCGCGCGTGTCGTCAGGTCGGGCGACCACAGATTCTTGAACGTGCCGCCGATGCCGCCTTGATAGGCCATGCTATCCTCCCCCTTGCCGGCCGCCTGCGCCCCCCGCGCGGCGATTGCCGACGGATTGGCTATCAAGTTTCAGGATGGCCGTCCAGCAGGGTGGGAATCAACGCGTTTTCACGAGGTTGAGCGTCCCCATATCGACTGTGCGCCGCCCGTCGAACGTAACGCTATTGCGCGTGTCGGTGATGAACATCAGCTTCCCCGACGCGTCGGTGATGCGTGCCGCGACGGCATAGCTGTGGCGCGGGTCGAGCTGGCGCTGGTCGACGGTCAGCGAAAAGGCGAAAGGCACCTGGCGGCCGTCGGCGGTGAACGATTGCTGCGCGATCGTCTTCGACGGGGCGTCCATCAGGCTGACATCGCTCAACGTAACTTCGACCTGCGCGGTCGGCGGCAGCGCGATGCGCTCGCGATAGGTGATGCTGCCGGTCACCGACACGGGCTGTTCGGCGGGCGGGACTGTCGCGCACGCGGCGAGCAAAGGTGCGGTGACCATGCCAACGGCGAGCAAGCGAGCGATGCGAACCATGATGTTTCTCCTTTTTTCGATGGTTGGCGGCCGCCTAATGCCATCGAGGTGAACCCACGCTGTCGCGCCCGCCCATGCGCCGTTCAGCCTTCCAGCTCGACATCCCAATAGAGCCAGTCGATCCAGCTGGTGTGCAGATAGTTCGGCGGGAACGCCCGCCCATTGTCCTGCAGCTGCCAGCTCGTCGGGCGCCAGGGCTGCCGATAGATCGGCATATGCGCCTGTTGCGGGGTGCGGCCGCCTTTTTTGAGGTTGCACGGCGCGCACGCGGTCGCGACATTTTCCCACGTCGTCCGCCCGCCCAGTCGGCGCGGCACGACATGGTCGAAGGTCAGATCCTTGCCCGACCCACAATATTGGCACGAAAACCGGTCGCGCAGGAACAGGTTGAAGCGCGTGAACGCCGGATGCTGCGACGGCTTCACATATTGCCGCAGCGCGATGACGCTGGGGATCGGCATCGTCTTCGTCGGCGAGTGAATCTCGCGCTCGTAATTTTCGACGATGGTGACGCGGTCGAGGAAAACCGCCTTGACCGCCGTCTGCCACGGCCACAGGCTCAAGGGGTAATAGCTGAGCGGCGTATAGTCTGCATTGAGAACAAGGGCCGGACAGGAATCGGGATGCCGGGCGAGATCGGGATGAAACATGGCTACGCTACGCTGCCCCCTATACTGCGCGGGATGGCGCGCCACTGCCAGTCCCGGGTGACAGCATCATTACATCACGCATATGATTCGCACGTCAAGAGGCGATGTGCCGCAAGATATGGAATGTCCGGCGGGGCAGAGGCACAGTATCTAGACCCGGACGGCGCCGCATGCTGACCCGCTTCGCCCCCAGCCCGACCGGCGAACTCCACCTCGGCCACGCCTATAGCGCGGTGCTCGCGCATGACGCGGCGCGGCGCGCGGGCGGGAAGTTCCTGATCCGCATCGACGATATCGACGGCAGCCGCTCGCGCGAGTCATTTGTCGGCGCCTCGCTCGCCGACCTCGCCTGGCTCGGGATCGACTGGGACGGCGATCCGGTGCGCCAGTCGGCGCGGCTCGGCGACTATGCCGCCGCGCTCGACAATCTGCGCGCGCGCGGCCTCGTCTATCCCTGTTTTTGCACCCGCGCCGATATCGCGGCGAGCCTGTCGGCGCCGCATGGGCCATCCGGCGCGATCTACCCCGGCACCTGCCGGGGCTTGTCCGAAACCGAGCGGACACGCCGCCTCGCGGATGAACCGCATTGCTGGCGCCTCGACACCGCGCGTGCGCTTGCCGAAAGTGGCGATCTGCAATGGGAAGAGGCGGGGCAGGGGCTTCGGTCCGCCGATCCGGCGGCGCACGGGGATATCGTCCTCGCGCGCAAGGACGCCCCGGCGAGCTATCATCTCGCGAGCACGCTCGACGACGCCGCGATGGGGGTGACGCACGTCATCCGCGGCGCCGATCTGATCGCGTCGACCGACGTCCACCGGCTGCTCCAGGCGCTGCTCGATCTGCCGACCCCGCTTTATCGCCATCATGCGCTCGTCTGCGGCCCCGACGGCAAAAGGCTGGCGAAGCGTGACGCCGCGGCGTCGCTCGCCTCGCTCCGTGCGGCCGGGATCGGCGGGCGCGCACTCGCCGCCGATTTGGCCGCAGGGCGGCTTCCCGCTGGCTATTCGCTGCAAAATCCCTAGATTGGGGTTATGGAAATCCTGCTCATCCTTGGCGTCGTGATCGCCGCCGGCTTCGTCCTCTTCTCGCTCGCGCGGGGGCTCTTCTATTTCTCGCAAGGGCACAAAGCCCAGATGGACGGTACGGTCCATGAGAATCAGGTGATGCAGAACAAGATGATGATGGCGCGCGTGAAGTGGCAGGCGATCACGATCATCCTGCTCGTGCTGATCGGCCTGTTCGCCGCGGGCAAATAAGCGGGCGCAGCAATGGTCAAGCTCAACAAGATCTACACGCGGACCGGCGACGACGGCACGACGGGGCTCGTCGACGGATCGCGCGTCGCCAAATCGGACGCGCTGATGGCGGCGATCGGCGACGTCGACGAGGCGAACAGCGCCATCGGCATCGCCGCCGCGGCGCTTGACCCGGCGAGCGACGAAGCCGCTATGCTTGCGCGGATCCAGAACGAGATGTTCGACCTCGGCGCCGACCTTGCGACCCCGCCCGACATCCAGTTCGGCTTCGGCCCGCACGAAATGGCGCTGCGCATCGTGCCGAGCCAGATCGCGCGGCTCGAGGACGAGATCGACCGCATGAACGACGCGCTCGATGCACTCAAAAGCTTCATTCTGCCCGGCGGCACCGAAGCCGCGGCGCGACTCCACCTCGCGCGCGCGGTGACGCGCCGCGCCGAACGCGCCGCCGTCGCGGCGGGCGCGGCGCGCGACCTCAACCCGATCGCGCTCAACTATCTCAACCGCCTGTCGGACCATCTCTTCGTGCTCACGCGGCACATCAACGCCGCGGCGGGTGGCGATATTCTCTGGAAACCCGGCGCGACGCGCTAAGATATCGTCGCCCCCGCGAAGGCGGGGGCCGCTGGAGAGGTAGCGCAAGGCTGATGGCGGCCCCCGCTTTCGCGGGGGCGACGAATGCGTGTTCCCTAAATGTTCCTAGACATTCCATCACGGCGTAACCATAATCGGGCACGCAGCGAAACCGAATCGCACCCCCGGGGATTGTCTCACCATGGCCAGCCGCACCGACGCCCAAAATCGTACCGATCCGCTGGAAGAGCTGATGCGGCGCTTCGTCGCGACGCGCCGCCTGTCGCTCGATCTCGCCCAGACGTTGTCCGATGCCGATGCGAGCGCACAGTCGATGCCCGACGCGTCGCCCGCCAAATGGCACCTCGCGCACACGAGCTGGTTCTTCGAAACCTTCATCCTGCGCGACCATGTTCCGGGCTATACGCTCTTCGACACCCGCTATCCCTTTCTCTTCAATAGCTATTATGAGGCCGAAGGGCCGCGCCACGCGCGCCCGCATCGCGGCCTGCTGACGCGCCCGTCGCTCGACGAGGTGCGCGTCTGGCGCGCGCATGTCGATGCCGCGGTCCAGACCGCACTGCCCGATCTCCCGGCGAGTGCGCTGACGCTCGTCGACCTCGGCATCCATCACGAACAGCAGCATCAGGAATTGCTGCTCACCGACCTGAAGCATCTCTTCGCGCAGAATCCGCTCGGCCCGGCGGTCTGGAACCACGAAACGCGAATCGCGAGTGAAGTTGCGCAGTTTTCCGCGATGAAATGGATCAAGGGTGCGGACGGCGTGGCGAAGGTCGGCCATGCGGGCACCGGCTTCGCCTTCGACTGCGAAGGCCCACGCCACGATGCGCTGCTGACCCCGCACGCGCTCGCCAGCCGCCCGGTGAGCAATGGTGAATGGCAGGAATTCATCGCCGATGGCGGCTATCATACTCCGTCGCTCTGGCTGAGCGACGGCTGGGCATGGGTGCGCGCCGAGGACATCGAGGCGCCGGCCTATTGGCAGGACGGCCAGACCTTCACCCTGTCGGGCTGGCAGGATATCGACCCCGCCGCGCCGGTGACGCACATCAGCTTCTTCGAGGCCGACGCCTTCGCGAGCTGGGCGGGGGCGCGCCTTCCGACCGAACAGGAATGGGAGGCTGCGGCGTCGTCGTTCGACCCGAACGGCGGCCAGCAACTCGACGCCGCCGGACCGGTGCAGCCTGTTCCCGCCGCCGGCGACGCCGATCTGCAACAGATGTTCGGCAGCGTGTGGGAATGGACCGGCAGTGCCTACCGCCCCTATCCCGGCTTCCGCGCCGCCCCCGGCGCGGTCGGCGAATATAATGGCAAGTTCATGAGCGGCCAGTTCGTGCTGCGCGGCGGCAGCTGCGCGACCCCGCGCGGCCATCTCCGCGCCTCCTACCGCAATTTCTTCTACCCCCACCAGCGCTGGCAATTCACCGGCGTGCGGTTAGCCAAGGATCTTTGACATGGGCGTTGTGCGCAATCTCAGGCAAGTTGCGGCCGACGACGCGGGCGTTGATGTAGCCTTTCGCGCCGACGTCCATGCCGGCCTCAGTCAGCAGCCGAAGGCGATACCCGCGCGCTGGTTCTACGACGCGACCGGCTCGGCGCTGTTCGAGGATATCACCGCGCTCCCCGAATATTATCCGACGCGCAGCGAAACCGACATGCTCACCCGCCACGCCGCCGACATCGCGGCCGCGATCGGTCCGGGCCGTGCGGTCGTCGAACTCGGCTCGGGCAGTTCGACGAAGACGCCGCTGTTGCTCGATGCGATCGTGCCCGCCGCTTATGTGCCCGTCGATATTTCGGGCGATTTCCTGCGCGATAGTGCGGAGGCACTCGCGATACGCTTTCCGGGGCTGCCCATTTATCCGGTCGAGGCCGACTTCACCCAGCGTGTGGCGATGCCCGACGAAATCGCCGACGTGCCCAAGCTCGGTTTTTTTCCGGGCAGCACGATCGGCAACATGGTCGCGCGCACCGCGATCGACCTTTTGCGCAACTGGCGCTGCGCGCTCGGCGAAGCGTCGCTCCTCCTCATCGGTATCGACCGGATCAAGGATGTGGCGACGCTCGAGCTGGCCTATGACGATCCGGCCGGCGTGACCGCGGCGTTCAACCTCAACCTGCTCGAACGGATCAACCGCGAGCTCGGCGGCAACATTCCGGTCGAGAATTTCGCCCATCGAGCCGTGTGGGACGATGTCCATGCGCGCATCGAAATGCATCTCGTTGCGGCGTGCGACATCGAGTTCACCGTCGACGGCCGCGGCTATACGATGGCGAAGGGCGAGACGATCCACAGCGAGAACAGCCACAAATACGGCGCGCGCGACGCGAACCTGCTTTTGCGCGCGTCGGGTTGGACGCCGATCGCAACCTGGGACGACGCCGATCCCGCCTTTGCCCTGATCCTCGCCGAAGCGACCGCTTTCCGCTCCGCTCCCTGACGCGCGCTCTTGACGCACGGGGCCGAAGCCGTAGGGGCACAGGCACGGTTTTCAGCGAAAAGGGCAGCATATGATCGTCGGCGTTATCGGTGCGGGACAAATGGGTGCGGGCATTGCGCAGGTGTCGGCGGGTGCCGGGCATGATGTGTTGCTCTCCGACATCGATCTCGCGCGCGCCGAAGCGGGCAAGGCGGGGATCGCCAAGGCGCTGGGCCGCCTCGTCGCCAAGGAGAAGATGACGCAGGCGGACGCCGACGCGCTGCTCGCCCGCATCACCCCCGTCGCCGACCACAGCGCCTTCGCCCCCGCCGACCTCGTGATCGAGGCGGCGACCGAGCGCGAAGAGATCAAGCGCGCGATCTTTGCGAGTGTTGGCCAACATTTGTCGGCGACCGCGATCCTCGCCAGCAACACCAGCTCGATCCCCATCACGCGGCTGGCGCAGGCCGCACCCGACCCGGCGCGCTTCATCGGCGTCCATTTCTTCAATCCGGTCCCGGTGATGGGGTTGATCGAACTGATCCGCGGCCTCGCGACCAGCGACGACACGCTCGCAAAGGTCGAAGCCTTTGGCCGCGGTCTCGGCAAGGAAATCGTCCACGCCAATGATGCGCCGGGCTTCATCGTCAACCGCGTGCTGATGCCGATGATCAACGAGGCGGTGTTCGCGCTCGGCGAAGGCGTTGCGACGATGCAGGATATCGACGCTGGTTGTCGTTTGGGCCTCAACCATCCGATGGGCCCGATCACGCTCGCCGACTTCATCGGACTCGACACCTGCCTCGAAATCATTCGTGTGCTCTACAGCGGCACCGGCGATCCGAAATTCCGCCCCGCGCCGTTGCTCGTCCAATATGTCGACGCGGGCTGGGTCGGGAAAAAGGCGGGTCGCGGCTTCTATGACTGGACGGGGCCGGAGCCCGTGCCGACGCGATAACGCCGGTAACCGACGTCGCTCCCGTTTATGACTGGACGATCGACGCGTCGTTGCACAGGATGATGCGTCCGCGGTAGGGTGGTACAGCCGCCGGACAGTGGAGCCGACGTTTTTCCGCGCGTCGAATGGGTGCGGCAATCCGGGCCGGGCAACCGAGGGGAATGATCATGCGCCGCATTTTGTTGACGAGCCTGACCGCCGCCGCTTTTGTCCTGCCTTTCCATGCGCACGCCCAGCAGGGCGCGCCCGAAGATTCGACGATCAAGGACACCGCCAATTCGGTGACCGAACCGTTCGACGGCAAGGAAATCCCTCCCAAGCTCCTGGCGATTCAGCACGACCCCTATTCACTCGCCGGCCTGGGAAAATGCGCCGCGATCATCCGCGAGGTTGGCGAGCTTAACGAGGTTCTCGGCGCCGACGTCAACGAACAGGTCGACAAGAGTCTGGCCAAGAAGCGCGAAGAAACCGCCGGCCGCGTCGCCGGTACGGTGGCGGGCGGGATTATTCCCTTTCGCGGGTTGATCGCCGAGGTCACCGGCGCGAACGCCGAACGGCGGCGCTACGCGCTCGCGGTCTATGCCGGAACGGTGCGCCGCGGTTTCCTGAAAGGCGTCGGGCTTGAGCGCGGTTGCAAGGCACCCGCCCGGCCGTGACGACTGAAAGCGGCCCGCCGTAGGCGAACCGCTTTTCGAGCTTTACAGCGGCGTCGCGATCGCGCGGCAGCTTTCGGGCGCCGAACGCAGCGCGGTGTTCCACGTCACGCCATTGCCCTGCCGGTGCAGTCGTGCGCCGTTCTTGTTCTCGTAAATCTGGCCGCTGTTCGCCGGCGTCGATTTGAGCACCATCGTCTGCCCGCCGTTGACGCGCACGATCGCGCCGTCACCGACATAGTTGACGTTCAGCCGGGTGCCGCGGTCGCATTCATAGGCGGTTCCGGTTTGGCGGGGCACCGACGAACAGGCCGCAAGCGCGAGGATCGCGGCGCCCGCCGCGACAAGAGCTGTTGCCTTCATATCTGTTTCCCCCCTTAGTAGCCCGAACGCACGCACAGCACGTCGGCGAGGTAGACCCGCCCGCTGATCGTTTCCATATGCTCGCGCGCCGACCCGTTCCAGCCGATCGAACGGCACCAGCTATCGGCGGTCTGCGCCGCGCAATTGGCGGTCGCCGATCCGCGCGCGCAGGCGAGCACGCGATAGTTGCGCTCTGCGGGCTGGGTGTGGAATTCGGCAAAATTGCCGCGCGCTACCTGGTCGTTGGCGGGCGGATTCGGGTTCCAGCCCCCGCCCCCGCCCCCGCCGCCAACCGGGCGGATCGATTGGATGGTGAGGCCGCGCAGGACATTGTTGAGCATCGGCGTGTCGCGATCGACCGTCCGGCAATTGCCGCGGTAGCGCGTCCTTTCGCACAATTCCCAGCGTCCGTTCGGGACACGGATCGAATTGACCGGCCAGGCGAGGCCGAGGTTTGGCTTTTCCTCGCCTATGAACACCGCGGGGCCGCGATAGCCGGCGTCGCGATAGATCGTCGCTTCGGGCGGGCGATCGGGGCGGTAGCGTTCGGTCTCGGCCGTCTGGGCATAGGATGTGGCGAGGAAACCCGCCCCTATCGACGCCGCGGCCGCGGCAAGGATCGACAAACGATACGCGGTTTTCATGACAGCCTCCCATTTTGCGAACGCGACCCGGGATTTGTTATTTGCCCAAGTTTACGCCATTCGCTGACGGCTTGCAAATTCTCCCAATCGCCCGGGACGGTTACGCTACGGCACGTAAATCAGGGTGCCTTGGCGGGTTCGGTTGCCGGGGTGCTTTTCGGCGTGGTCGTCGGCGTGGCCTCGGTGGGTGCCGCCGTCGCGGGCGCGGTCGGCGGCGGCGCGGCGAGCGGCGGAGCGACACCGAGCATCAGTCCCGCAAGCGCCGCCGACATCAGGTTCGACAGGCTGCCCGCGAGCAGCGCCTTCAGCCCCAGCTTGGCGATCATCGGGCGCTGGTTCGGGGCGAGCCCGCCGGTCACCGCCATCTGGATCGCGATCGAGCTGAAATTGGCGAAGCCGCAGAGCGCAAAGGTCGCGATGGCGACCGCCGCCATCGACATGTCGCCCTGCGCCTTGCCGAGGTCGATGAAGGCGACGAATTCGTTGAGCACGATCTTGCTGCCGAACAGCCCGCCTACCACCGCGCTTTCCTCCCACGGCACACCCATCAGCCACATGACGGGGCGGAAGATCGTGCCGATCACCGCCTGGAACGACAGGTCGGGATAGCCGAACCAGCCACCGATCCCTGCGAGCAGCCCGTTGGCGAGCGCGACGAGCGCGACGAAAGCAAGCACCATCGCGCCGACCGCGACCGCGAGCTTGACGCCGGTCTGTGCGCCTTGCGCCGCAGCCATGATGATGTTCGCGGGCTTTTCCTCGTCATGGCTGGCCTCGGGCATGATGACGGGCTCGATGCCGAGATCCTTGGGATCGTCGGGCATCATGATCTTGGCCATCAATATGCCGCCCGGCGCCGACATAAAGCTCGCGGCGAGCAGATAGGGCAGCAATTGCTCGCCGATCATGCTGGCGTAGGCGCCGAGGATAGTTCCTGCGACCCCCGCCATGCCCACGGTCATCACGGTGAACAGCTGCGAAGGGGTCAGGCCCGCCAGATAGGGGCGGATGACGAGCGGCGATTCGGACTGGCCGACAAAGATGTTCGCCGCCGCGCCGAGGCTTTCGACCTTGGTAATGCCGGTGATCTTCTGGATCGCCCCGCCGACCCATTTGATCACCAACTGCATGATGCCGAGATAATAGAGGATCGAGATGAGCGAGGCGAAGAAGATGATGACGGGCAGCGCGGCGATTGCGAAGCTGTTCGCGCCCATTTCGGGCGAGGCGAGCGGGCCGAAGATGAAGTCGGTGCCGGCCTTGGCATAGCCGAGCAGGTTCGAGACGGCGTTCGACATCGCCTGAATCACCGCGCGGCCCCACGGCGTGCCGATGACGAGCACCGCGAAACCGGCTTGAAGCAGGAAGGCGGGGACGACGACGCGAAGCCGGATCCAGCGGCGGTTCGACGAAAAAAGCACGGCAATCGCAAGCAATGCGACGATGCCGAGCAGACCGATCAGGCGTTCCATGATGTAAGTGCGTCCCCCCGCAAGTTTAAGGGGTCTGTCTAGCGGGCTTTGGCGGCGGAGCAAGAGCCGCGCGCCGAGCCGTGTTTCTCGGACTTTCCAGCACCCGCAAAAGCGATTAAGCGGCCTCGATGGAAAATAGCTCTTCGCGCGTGATCGCGCCTTCGTTGCTGCTGTTCGCGATCCTCTACGGCGGCATGGTTCCGCTCGGCGGTTTCCTGGGGGCAAAACAGGTCGCGCTTGGACCGCTGGCGGTCGAAGCCGGGATTTTCCCCTTTCTAACGCTGATCGCGATTTCGAGCGGGATCGCCGAACTGCACGGACGCGCCGTCGCCGACAAGCTGGTTCGCTTCGGTTTCATTCCGCTCATTCTTGCGATCATCCTGACGGTGCTCGTCCTGCAGCTCCCGACCGACGAGGGGATGTACGAGCCCGCCAAGGAAGCCTTTCCGATCATCGTCGGACAGGGCTGGCGCATGATGGCGGCGGGTATCCTGGCCTATGGCGTGTCGGTCAGCCTGAACGTCTGGATTTTTGCGCGGATGACCGCGAACAACGGCCGGTTGCTGCCGCTGCGCGGTTTTGTCGCCGCGGCGCTCAGCCAGATCATCGACACGTTGATCTTCATCACCGTCAGCTTCTACGGCGTTCGCCCGATCGCCGACCTGATGGTCGGCCAGATGATCGCCAAGGTCGTCCTGTCGGCGGTGATGGTGCCCTTGCTGGTGATGGCGGTGGTCGCGATCGGCCGCAAGATGGACGCTAAAGCCGAACTGCCGGCAGGATGATGACGATGACCGATCCCTCGAAAATGCCCGACCTGCTCGCCAAGGCCGAAACGCTCGTCGAGGCGCTGCCCTATCTGCAGCGCTATGCCGGCGAGACCTTCGTAATCAAATATGGCGGCCATGCAATGGGCGACCCGGAAGCGCAGCGCGACTTCGCCGAGGACGTCGTGCTGCTGAAAGCGGTCGGGATCAACCCCGTCGTCGTCCATGGCGGCGGGCCGCAGATCGGCGCGATGCTGAAGCAGCTCGGCATCGAATCGACCTTCGTCGGCGGCCTGCGCGTCACCGACGCCGCAACCGCCGAGGTCGCCGAAATGGTGCTGGCGGGCAAGATCAACAAGGAAATCGTCAGCTGGATCGCGGCGCTCGGCGGCCGCGCCGTCGGCATTTCGGGCAAGGACGCGAACCTCGTGCTCGCCGAAAAGGTCAGCCGGACCGAACCCGACCCCAATTCGGGGATCGAGCGGCATGTCGACCTGGGCTTTGTCGGCGAACCCGTCGCGGTCGACCCGACGATCCTCGTCAATCTGACGAAGGATAATTTCATCCCGATCGTCGCGCCCGTCGCATTGGGCGCCGATGGCGCGACCTATAATATCAACGCCGACACGATGGCGGGCGCGATCGCCGGGGCGCTGGGGGCGAAGCGCTTTTTCCTGCTCACCGACGTCGCCGGGGTGCTCGACAAGTCGGGGGCGCTGCTCACCGACCTCGACCGCCCGGCGATCGACACGCTGAAAGCCGACGGGACGATCACCGGCGGGATGATTCCCAAGGTCGAAACCTGCGTCGCCGCGGTCGATGCCGGGGTCGAGGCGGCGGTCATCCTCGACGGGCGCATCCCGCACGCGATGCTGCTGGAAATTTTCACCGCGAGGGGTGCAGGCACGCTCATTCACCGCTAAGAGACGCGGCAAGACCCTTTTACGGAGAAATCGCCTTGCTTCTCATGCTCCTCCAGATCGTCCACATCATCCTGACGGTCCTGTGGTGGTTCATCATCGCGCAGGCGGTGATGTCGTGGCTGATCGCGTTCAACGTCATCAACACGCATAACCAGTTCGTCGGCCAGCTGTGGACCGTGCTCGACCGGATCACCGAGCCGCTCTATCGCCCGTTCCGCCGCATCATGCCCGATTTTGGCGGGCTCGACCTGACCCCGATGCTGGTGCTGATCCTGATCATCATCATCGACGGGCCGGTGCTGAACTATCTCGCGAGCCTCGCCTACACCAACGGAATGGCGTGATGACCGCGGCGCAGGTGATCGACGGCAAGGCATTCGCCGCCGGCCTGCGGGCGCGGATTGCCGATGCGGTGCCGGCGTTCGAGGCCGCGACGTCGCGTGCGCCCGGTCTCGCGGTCGTACTCGTCGGCGATGATCCGGCGAGCGCGGTCTATGTCGGGTCGAAAGGCAAGGCGACGATCGCCGCGGGCATGGAAAGCTTCGAGCATCGGCTGCCCGCGACCGCGTCGCAGGCCGAAGTCGAAGCCTTGCTGCGCCAGCTCAATTCCGACGATGCCGTCGACGGCATCCTGTTGCAATTGCCGCTGCCCGGCCATCTCGACGAACAGGCGGCGGTCGCGACGATCGATCCCGACAAGGATGTCGACGGACTGACACCGGTAAGCGCTGGGCGCCTCGCGCTCGGCATCGCCGGAATGGTGCCGTGCACGCCCTATGGCTGCCTGTTGCTGCTCCAGGACCGGCTCGGCGACCTGTCGGGCAAGGATGCGATCGTCGTCGGGCGCTCGATCCTCGTCGGTAAGCCGATGGGGCAGCTGCTGCTCGGCGCCAATTGCACCGTCACGATGGCGCACAGCCGGACGAAGGATCTGCCCGATCTGGTGCGCCGCGCCGATATCGTCGTTGCCGCGGTCGGCCGCGCCGAAATGGTGAAGGGCGACTGGATCAAGCCCGGCGCGATCGTAATCGACGTCGGCATCAACCGCCTGCCGCCCGCCGAGGGCGCCGCGAAAGGCCGGCTCGTCGGCGACGTCGATTATGAAAGCGTCGCCGCGGTCGCCGATGCGATCACGCCGGTTCCCGGCGGGGTCGGTCCGATGACCATCGCGTGCCTGCTGCGCAACACGCTCGTTGCGGCGCACCGCCGTGCGGGCCTTGCCGATCCGGAGGGTTTTTGATGCGCCGTCTGGCTATCGCGGTCCTTTCGCTTTTGGTGATAGCCGGCGGCGCCGTGATAGCACGCGAACGCGATCCGCTCGCAGCGAATCCCAGCGCTTTTATCGCCGCCGAAATCGGTTTTTCGCGGCTCGCGCAGGAAAAGGGCCAGTGGACGGCGTTTCGCGAAACCGCGGCGCCCGAAGCGGTGATGTTCGTGCCGCAGCGCGTCAATGCGCGCAATTGGCTGAAGTCGCAGAAGGACCCCGCCGAGGCGGTGAAGTGGCAGCCGCACGCGGTCTATACCAGCTGCGACGGCAATGTCGGCGTCACCACGGGCGCGTGGCAGAAGGGGCCGGCGAACGGATATTTCACGACGGTCTGGCTGCGCGATCCCAAGAAGGGCAAGCTCGCCTGGACCCTCGACCATGGCGATACGCTGGCGACCCCGCGCGAAGCCCCCGATTTCATCGCGTCGAAACAGGCGGTCTGCGGTTCACGCCCTGCGGTAGCGGTAGCGGTCGAGGCGGGCGGCGAGGGTGACGATAGGACTGTCGGCCTGTCGCCCGACCAGACACTGAGCTGGACGTCGACTGTCCGCGCCGACAAGTCGCGCCGCGTCACGATCCGCCTGTGGGACGGCAAGGACATGGCAACCGTCATCGACGACCAGGTCGCGGCGCCGAAGCAGCCATGATCGACCTTTTCATCTCGGCGTTCGTCACGCTGTTCGTCGTCATCGACCCGCCGGGCTGCGCGCCGATCTATGCCAGCCTGACGACGGGGGCGAGCGCGGCGCAGCGACGTTCGATGGCGATCCGCGCGACGGTGATCGCGGGGCTGATCCTCGTCTTCTTCGCGATGTTCGGCGAAGCGCTGCTGAGCTTTCTCCACATCGACCTCGACAGTTTCCGCATCGCGGGCGGGATCATGCTGTTCATCATCGCGATCGACATGGTGTTCGAAAAGCGTACCGAACGCCGCGAGCAGCGCGCCGAGAAGGTGATGGCGACCCCCGAGATCGAGGATGTGTCGGTATTTCCGATGGCGATGCCGATGCTCGCCGGGCCGGGATCGATCGCGTCGGTGATGCTGCTCGTGTCGCAGAACAGCGGGCTCGACCGCGCTTTCGTGATCTTTGGCGCGCTGCTGCTCGTGCTGCTGCTGACGCTCGCGGCGCTGCTTTCGGCGGGGCCGCTGATGCGGCTGATCGGCAACAAGGGCGAGGCGGTGATTACGCGCCTGCTCGGTGTGCTGCTTGCGGCGCTTGCGGCGCAATTCGTGATCGACGGGCTGAAGGCGAGCTTCCCGAGCCTCGGATAAAAAAGGGGCGCCGCCTTTCGGCGACGCCCTTTCTTTTCCACGGGAATGGAACTGGTTACTGCGCCGCCTTGACGTCGTTCTGGGTGACCGGCGCGATACGGATTTCGACGCGGCGGTTGCACTGATAATCGGCTTCGCTGCGTTCGGGCGAGCATTTGAGCTGCGATTCGCCGTAGCCGAGCGTCGCCATGCGCGCGCGCTGGATGCCGCGGCCGCCGAGATAGTCGGCGACCGACGCGGCGCGGCGTTCGGACAGGCCCTGGTTATAGGTGTCGCTGCCCGTCGAATCGGTGTGGCCATAGACGTCGATATAGGTGCTCGGATATTCGGCGAGCGTCGACGCGACGCTGTCGAGCGCGCTGCGGAACTGCGATTTCACCATCGCGCTGTTGAGGTCGAAGGTGACGTCGCCGGGCATGTTGAGCACGAGCTGGTCGCCCTGACGCTCGACGTCGATGCCGGTGCCTGCGGTGCGTTCGCGCAGCTTCTTTTCCTGCTGGTCCATATAATAGCCGACGCCCGCGCCGGCGACCGCGCCGATGCCCGCGCCGACGATTTCCTCGGTGCGGCTGTTGCGCCCGCCGATCAGGTCGCCGAGCAGATAGCCGCCGAGCGCGCCGCCGACGCCGCCGATCGCGGCCTTCGAGATCTTGCGTTCGCCGGTCACGGGATCGGTGACGCAACCCGTCAGCGCGATCGCGCCGATGCTGGTCATTATGGTGAGCTTGATCGTCCTGCTGTTCATCTTTTTCGCTCCCTTTATCCGGCGGATGCCTCGCGTCCTTTGCATGCCGCCCTTCCTTGCCGATAACATATGGCTGGCGATCTGGTTCCAAAATTCGCCTGAACGCCGACTGAGCAGGGCATTCAGGTGTGCGCCATTGTGCAATGCGCCGCCTTTCGCTTATAGGGCGGACATGACCGACGCTGACAGGGGCCGGGCGCCGATGCGCCGTACGAGCGCCCAATGACCCCCTTCCCCTGGTCCGATGTGGCGATCATCGCGGTCCTCGTCCTCCTCAACGGCGTTTTCGCCATGTCCGAACTGGCCATCGTCTCGTCGCGCGACCCGCGATTGCAGGCGGCCGAGAAGCGCGGCAGCCGCGGCGCGAAGATCGCGCGCCAGCTCGCCTCCGACCCCGGGCGCTTCCTGTCGACGGTGCAGGTCGGCATTACGCTGATCGGCGTGCTGACCGGTGCCTATTCGGGCGCGAGCCTTGGGCAACCCGTCGCCGACCGGCTTTCGGCGTGGCTGGGCCTCGAAGCCGAAACGGCCGAGGCGGCGGGTTTTGCCGCGGTGATCGCGCTCACCACCTATTTCTCGCTGATCGCGGGCGAACTGGTGCCCAAGCAATTCGCGTTGCGCGCCCCCGAACGGATCGCGATCGCGGTGGCGCTGCCGATGTACTGGTTGTCGAAAATCGGCGCGCCGCTCGTCGGGTTGCTCGACGCGAGCTCGGCGCTCGTCTTTCGCCTGCTCGGGCTCAAACGCGAATCGGAAGATCGCGTGACCGCCGAGGAACTGCACCTGATCGTTGCCGAGGCGTCGAAATCGGGGGTGATCGAGGAAAGCGAACGCGCGATCATCTCGGGCGTCGTGCGCCTGGCCGACCGGCCGGTGCGCGAGGTGATGACGCCGCGCAAGGATGTCGACTGGGTCGATGTCTCGCTCGACGCGCGCGGGGTGCGCGACAAGCTGGTCGAAACGCCGCACAGCCGTTTGCCCGTCGCGCGCGGTTCGGTCGACGATATCGTCGGTGTCGTGCAGGCGCGCGACATCGCCGCAGCGCTGTTCCAGGGCGAGACGCTCGACCTCGAGCAATTGATGCGGCCGGCCAAAGTGATCCATGACCAGATCGACGCGATGGACGCGCTCGAAGCCTTGCGCGCCGCTGACGTGCCGATGCTGTTCGTCCACGACGAATATGGCCATTTCGAAGGGCTGGTGACCCCCGCCGACCTGCTCGCCGCGATCGCGGGCGAATTCGCGTCGGATCAGGACATCGGCAGCGAGCCGTTCGTCGTCGAACGCGAGGACGGCAGCCTGCTGATCGCGGGTTCGATGCCCGCCGACCAGATGGCCGAACGACTGGGGATCGAACTCGGCGACGACCGCGATTATGCGACCGCGGCGGGTCACGCGCTCGCGATCCTCAAGCATCTGCCCAAGGAAGGCGAGCGTTTCACCGACAAGGGCTGGCGGTTCGAGATCGTCGATATGGACGGGCGCAAGATCGACAAGCTGCTCGTTACCGAGGTGCGCAAGCCGAAGGATGACGAAGCCGAATAGGCGTGGCTTAAGGCCACAAAAGCCCCGCGTGAGCGCGCTCAAAGTGAGTCCTTTGTGGCCTTAAGCGGCGCCGCATCCTCGCGCAGCGCCGAATGGACGATGTCCATATCCGGGCCGCCGGTCACGTCGATCGCACCGCCGCGCAGCACCCGGACGGTGGTGATGCCGTTGAGCGCGCGATCCATCGCATAGTCGAACTGCCGCATCCGGCCCATTGCGATCGCCCGATCCCATGCCTGCGCAAAGCTCTCCGCACCGGGGCGGTCGCGCAGCCGATAGGCGGAGCGGCGACCCATGCCGACGGCGCGCGCCGCTTGCCCGACCGAGCCCATCGCTTCGAGCGCGCGGATGAAGCATTGCTGCGTTGTCGGTGTCCAGCCGTCGGCGCGGCGGCGTTGCTGCGGCACGGGATGGAAGGCGAGGCAGGTGCCGGCGAGTAGCGGCGCGGGTGGGTGCGTAGGTTCCATCGGCCAGTTTGGAGCATGGCGTAGGAATGTAGGAAAGCGAATTTTGCGGGTCTGCTTCCGCTTCGGGGTGGGAAGCGGCCATTACAGCAGCGAGCTGATCACCCCTCCCGCTTGCGGGAGGGGCAGCGAGGCTTGCCAGCTTGCTGGCTAGCCGCAGCGGGGAGGGTATCGCACCGTCACAGGCCCTCCCCCGACCCCTCCCGCAAGCGGGAGGGGAGAAGAAGGTCCGCTAGCGGTCGGTTGCGCCCTTATAGCTCCCCGCCCAGCGCCCCATATTTCGCCTCGAAGCCGGCTTTGTCGCCGCGCGCAAGATAGCCTGCCTGATCGACGATATTGTCGCGTGCGATGCGGCCCTGGAAGGTACCGAGCTGCGGATCGATCCGCGCGATGTCGGCGTCGGTCCAGTCGGCGATCTGCCGGAAGCTGCTGACGCCGAGGCCGTTCAGCAGCACGACGAGCTTGGGGCCGACACCCTTCAGCAGTTGCAGATTGTCGGGGCCGCTTTTGGGCACCGCCGCGGCGGGCTTCGGGGCGGGGGCGGGTGGCGGCGGAACGGTCGGCTCTTCGGGAATGGCGGCGGCCGCCTTTGCGGGCGCCGGTTTGGTGGCCTTTTTGGCGGCGGGCTTGGTTGCCGTCTTTGTCGCGGGCTTTGCCGCTGGTTTCGCAGCCGGTTCCTTGGCCGTGGTTTTCTTCGCGGCAGGCTTCGCGGCGGCTTTTGGTTTCGCAGCAGGTTTGGGCGCCGGGGGCGGGGCCTTGGCAACAGGCTCGGCGACGGGTGCGGGCTTTGGAGCGGGTGCGGGCTCGGGGGGCGGCGGAGCGGCCTTGGCGACCGGTTCGGGCGCCGGGGGCGGGGCGGCCGGCGCGACGGGCTGGGGCTTAGGCTCGATCGGTTTGAAGCGTGCGGGCTCGGCGGCGATGATTTCGGGCTTCACCGGTTCGAGCGGTTTCGCGGGTTTCGCCGTTTCGACGACGGTTGGTGCGATGTCTTCGGGTTTCGAGCGTCCGAACAGCCACCACAGCAGCACGACGGCAATGACGAGGCCGACGACCGCGATAATCCAGTTTTCCTGAAGCCAGGCCATGATCTTCTCCCAATGTTGCGGATAGCCTATTCGGCCGTACGGACTTGGTCGACCTATATTTATTCGTCATTCCCGCGAAAGCGGGAACGCAGTTGCAACGTCGGCTCGCTGGGTTCCCGCTTTCGCGGGAATGACGAGGTCAGTGTTCACTTCGCTTCGCGCGCGACCTCGCGCCAGCCGATATCGCGGCGGCAGAAGCCGGTCGCGAAATCGAGCTTGTCGACGGCGGCGTAGGCGTGCGCCTGCGCCTCGGTCACGGTGCGGCCCGTTGCGGTGACGCCCAGCACGCGCCCGCCCGCCGCGACGATCTGGCCGTCGTCGCGTGCCGTGCCGGCGTGGAAAACGCGCACGCCGCCCGCTTCGGCGTCGGCGATGCCGTGGATCGCGCCGCCCTTTTCGGGGGTGGCGGGATAACCGTTCGCCGCCATCACGACGGTCAGCGCATAATCGCTGGCGAAAGCGGGCGCGGCGGCGCCGGCGAGCGCGCCGGTCGACGCGGCGTAAAGCAGCGCGGCGAGGTCGCCGGCGTAGCGCATCATCAGCACCTGGCATTCGGGATCGCCGAAGCGGGCGTTATATTCGATCAGCTTGGGGCCTTCGGTGGTGAGCATGAGGCCCGCGAACAGCACGCCAACGTAAGGCGTGCCCTCGGCGGCGAGCGCCCTGACCGTCGGGCGGATGATGCGATCCATCACTTTGGCTTCGAGATCGGGGGTGAGCACGGGGGCGGGGCTGTATGCGCCCATGCCGCCGGTGTTCGGGCCCACGTCGCCGTCGCCGACGCGCTTGTGGTCCTGCGCGCTGCCGAACGCCATCACGTCGGTGCCGTCGGAGAGCGCGAAGAAGCTCGCCTCCTCGCCGGTCATAAATTCCTCGATCACCACCTCGGCGCCCGCGCCGCCGAAAGCGCCGTCGAACATGTCCTCGATTGCGGCTTCCGCTTCTTCGATTGTTTCGGCGATGATCACGCCTTTGCCCGCGGCGAGGCCGTCGGCCTTGATCACGACGGGGATCGAAAAGCCTTCGAGCACGGCGCGCGCTTCGTCGGCGGAGGTGCAGCGGACATAGGCAGCGGTCGGGATTGAAGCGCGGGCGCAGAGATCCTTGGTGAAGCCCTTCGACCCTTCGAGCCGCGCCGCGGCGGCGCCGGGGCCGAAGACCGCGACGCCCAGGTCGCGCAGCCGGTCGGCGAGGCCCGCGACGAGCGGGGCTTCGGGGCCGACGACGACGAAATCGATCGTATGCGCCTTTACGAAGGCGATCAGGCCATCGAGATCGTCGGCGGCGATCGCGACACATTCGGCGTGCGCCTCGATCCCCGGATTGCCCGGTGCGGCATAGAGCTTGGCGCAGCTTGGCGATTGTGCCAACTGCCAGCTGAGCGCATGTTCGCGGCCCCCCGATCCGACCAGCAGGATATTCATGTCAGTCCCTTTTCCCGATATGGCGTCCGACGATGGCACCGAAGCGCGGCTGTTAGCCGAGGCGGCGCCCGGCGACAATGCACCGGCGCTGTCGGTCAGCCAGTTATCGGCGGCGATCAAGCGCACGGTCGAGGACGGCTTCGCGCGCGTGCGCGTGCGGGGTGAATTGTCGGGGACGAAACGCGCCGCGTCGGGACATTTCTATGCGGCGCTGAAGGACGATAATGCGCTGATCGACATGGTGATGTGGAAGGGGCAGGCGGCGCGCCTCGCGTTCCGGCCCGAGGACGGGATCGAGGTGATCGCGACCGGCAAGCTCACCACCTATCCGGGGCGCTCCAAATATCAGCTCGTCGTCGATACGCTCGAGGTCGCGGGCGAAGGCGCGCTGATGCTGCTCTTCGAGAAATTGAAGGCGCGGCTCGGCGCCGAGGGGCTGTTCGACCGCGAGCGGAAATATGACCGGCTTCCCTATCTGCCGCGCACGATCGGCGTCGTAACCTCGCCGACCGGGGCGGTGATCCGCGATATCCTCCATCGGCTGGCCGATCGCTGCCCGACGCATGTCATCGTCTGGCCGGTGCTGGTGCAGGGCGACGGCGCGGCGGCGCAGGTGGCGAATGCGGTGCGCGGCTTCGACGCGATTGCGCCCGGCGGACCGGTGCCGCGTCCTGATCTGGTCATCGTCGCGCGCGGCGGCGGGTCGATCGAGGATCTGTGGGCGTTCAACGAGGAGGTGGTCGTGCGCGCGATCGCCGATTGCCGCATCCCGACGATCAGCGCGGTGGGGCACGAGACCGACGTGACGCTCGCCGATTATGCCGCCGACGTGCGCGCGCCGACCCCGACTGCGGCGGCCGAGATGGCGGTTCCGGTGCGCGCCGAGCTGCAGGCGCAGCTGGCAACGTGGAACGGCCGAATTATCGGGGCGGCGAACCGGCATCAGGCACTGGCGAGCGAGCGGCTGACCGCCCTCGCGCGCCACCTGCCGAAGCGCGACGCGCTCTATGCGCCGCAGCGCCAGCGGCTCGACGATGCCGGCGACCGGCTCGACCGCAGCCAGCGCCACCGGCTGACGGTGATTTCGGAGCGGCTCGCGACGCGTGGGGCCGCGCTGCGTCCCGCGCTGCTCGCGCGACGCTGGGACCGCGACCGGGCGCTGCTCGAAGGGCTGGGGCGGTTGCTCGACAGCCTCGACCCGCGTGCGCTGTTGTCGCGCGGCTATGCGATGGTGCGCGATGGCGGCGGCGCGATCGTCACGACCGCGGCGAAGGCGCGCGCTGCCGGGCATCTGCAGCTGCAGTTTGCCGACGGCGAGGTTCCGGTCGCGGTCGGCGGCGATGGTGCGTCGCCTCCTGCGACGCCGAAGCCGGCGCGCAAGGCGCCGCCCGCGGAGCCCAAGCGGGGGCAGGGCGAGCTCTTCTGAGCATCCGGGGGTGGCTGCGCGGCGCGATACTGTTATAGTTGCGGCCTGACTTGCCCGCTAAATGGATAGAGAATCATGTTGATCGCCAGCCGCAACCGCCTTGCCCGCCTGCAATATGGACCGAACGGGTTTCGCGTCCTTGCGCCCGGCGACCATGTGCTGTGCGCGGTGAGCGGCGCGCCGATCGGGCTCGACGAGCTGCGCTATTGGTCGGTCGCGCGGCAGGAGCCCTATGCCAGTGCCGAGATATCGGTGCAGGCCGAACTGGACGCCGCGCGCAAGGCATGAGGGTCGGGGCCGACGGGCTGCGGTACGGGGCGGCGTTGGGGCTCCTGATCGTTGCTGCGGGTTGTGTTCCGGCGGCCGAGACCGAAACCAGGCCCGCGCCGCGGCCCGCCGTTCAGCCCGTCGCCACCCCGCCATCCCCGCCCGCGCCGCCGCGCGCGCCGGTGCGCGCAGACTTCACGCTCGCCGGGCTCGCCGAACAGGGCGCGGCGATGGTCGGGCAGGCGCCAAGCGACACACGTGCGCTCACCCTCGACGGCAAGGCGATTCCGTTCGCCGACGACGGACGCTTCCTGATCGCGTTCGACCGCGATGCCGGGACAAGCGCGCGGCTGGTTGCGACGCTGACCGGCGGGCGCGAGGTCCAGCGCGTCATCGCGGTCGCGGCAGGCCGTTGGCGGCTCGAGCATATCAACGCGCCCTATCGCGGCAGCGCGGCGAGCGACGCCGATTTCGAGCGCCGCCGTCCCGCCGAACTCGCTGAGATCGCGGCGGCGCGGAACATGCAGGTCGATTCGGACGGCTGGCGGCAGACGTTCCGCTGGCCGGTGACGGGGCGCCTGTCGGGTTTTTTCGGGTCGCAGCGTGTCTATCAGGGCAAGCCCGGCAGCTATCACAGCGGCACCGATGTCGCGGTGCCGGCCGGAACGCCGTTCGTCGCGCCCGCCGACGGGGTCGTCGTGCTCGCCGCGAGCGCCCCCTTCACGCTCGAGGGCAATCTGCTGATCGTCGATCATGGCATGGGGCTGTCGAGCGCCTTCCTCCATTGTCAGCGGCTCGATGTCAGGGTCGGCGACCGGGTCGTGCAGGGGCAGCGGCTGGGCACGGTGGGGCGAACCGGGCGCGCGACGGGGCCGCATATGCACTGGGGGCTGAAATGGCGTGGCGCGCGGCTCGACCCCGGCAAGCTGGCGGGGCCGATCGGCGGCTGAGCCCTGACCGGGTGCCCCGCGAATTCGTAACCAGTGAAACAATATGTCGCGGAATGCCGCGCTGCAGCATATAGTATTTCGCGGATTCCCGCGTTTGTTGCAAATACGTCACAATGGCTCGCGAAACCGCCGATTGCGCCGGGAATTCGCTTTACTCGACATGAACGAAGTTACATCCCGCACGCTATCGGGGCATCTGTGCGCGTCGGCTTTGGCCTGCCGCGGGGGCGTCCGGGTAATTCAATCCACCAGTAGCAAGGGACTGCACTGTGAAGAAAACCCAATATTCCAAGCTGAGGCTAGGCGCTGCGCCGCTCGTATTGAGTGTCGCCCTGGTTTCGGCTCCTGCCTTTGCGCAGGACGCCGCCGAAGAGACTGCCGCGCAGTCGGAAATCGTCGTCACCGGCTCGCTGATCCGTAACCCGAACCTCGAACAGTCGACCCCGGTCAACGTTACGACCTCGGACACGATCGAACTGAAGCAGTCGAACGTCGCTGAAGAAGTTCTGCGCGAAATGCCCGGCGTCGTCCCCAGCATGGGTTCGGCCGTCAACAACGGCAACACCGGCGGTTCGTACGTCGATCTTCGCGGCCTCGGCTCGGTCCGTAACATCGTCCTGTTGAACGGCAACCGCGTCGCTCCGTCGGACGTGAACGGCCGCGTCGACCTTAACAACATCCCGCTGGCCCTGATCGAGCGCGTCGACGCGCTGACCGGCGCCGCCGTGACCACCTATGGTGCCGACGCCATCACCGGCGTGGTGAACTTCGTGACCAAGCGCGATTTCGCGGGTCTGGAAGTCACCGCTTCGAACCAGATCACCGAGCAGGGCGACGGCAACGTCTTCCGCGTCGACGCCACGATCGGTGCGAACTTCGACGATGGCCGCGGTAACGCCGTGCTGAGCATCGGCTATCAGTCGGCCGACGCCGTCTATCAGGGCGACCGCGACTTCTCCTTCTTCCAGGTCGACAGCTACACCGGCGGCAACGGCGGTTCGGGCACCGCGGTTCCGTCGCGCTTCTCGGGCACCCGCCCGCTGAACCCCGATGGTACGATTAACACCAATCCGGCCACTGGCAACGGCGGCGTGCGTCAGATCAACGCCGCAGGCCAGGCCGTTGCGCCGTTCGCATCGTTCAACTTCAACCCGGACAACATCTTCCAGACGCCGTTCGAACGCTATAACATCTATGGCCAGGCGAACTACGAAGTGTCGGACGCGATCGAAGTCTACACGCGCGGCATGTTCTCGAAGAACAAGGTCTCGACGATCATCGCACCGTCGGGCTCGTTCGGCGGCTCGGTGCCGATCAACCTGAACAATCCGTTCCTGCCGACTGCACTGCGCAATCAGTTCTGCGCGTTCGACGTCAATCCGAGCACGTCCGTATACACGCCGCGTTTCACACCTGGCGAGTGCTCCGCAGCAGCGGCCGCAACCGGCCGCGGTGATGCGGCTTATCGCGAGATCGGCTTTAACAACACGTTCGTTCCGTTCGACGTCGATGGGAATGGCTCGATTGGCGACGGCGAAGGTTATTTTAACAACCCGGCCGCAACGCTGAACCGTCGTACGCCGGAAGTCGGTCCGCGCATCAGCGATTATCAGACGACCTTCTTCGATTATCGCGTTGGCGCACGTGGCGGCATCACCGACACGATCGACTGGAACATCGAAGGCGCCTATGGCGAATCGGAGAATATCCAGAGCATCCAGAACTACACGCTGCAGTCGCGTTTCCGTCAGGGATCGCTGGTCAACGGCACGCTCGCCAACCCGGTCTGCCAGGACACGTCGAACGGCTGCGTTCCCGTCAACCTGTTCGGCCCCGAAGGCTCGATCACCCCGGCCGCTGCTGACTTCCTGTCGGAAAACAGCACATCGACCAACCGCACCTCGCTGTCGCAGGTTCGTGCGATCATTTCGGGTGACGTCGGCTTCGCGTCGCCGCTGGCGGTGCAGCCGATCGGCTTCGCTCTCGGTGGCGAATATCGCAAATACACCGCGCAGCAGTCGGCGGATACGCTCGCCAAGACCGCGGGTGAACTCGGCGGTGCTGGCGGTGCGGCTCCCGACATCGACGGCGCGTACGACGTTTATGAAGCTTATGCCGAAATCGTCGCTCCGCTGGTCGAAGACAAGCCGTTCTTCGAAAGCCTGACCCTCGAAGCCGGTATCCGTTATTCGGATTACAGCATCAAGGGCGCCGGTGGCTATGACACCTGGACCTGGAAAGCCGGCGGTAGCTGGGAACCGGGCGCGGGCGTCAAGTTCCGCGGTAACTACAGCCGTGCGGTTCGCGCCCCGAACATCGGCGAATTGTTCACGCCGACCTCGGTCGGTCTGACCAACCTCGCTCTCGACCCCTGCGCGGGCACCGCACCGACGGCTAACGCCAACCTGCGCGCGATCTGTATCGCACAGGGCGCTCCGGTCGGCACGATCGGTTCGATCACCAACCCGACCGCGGCTCAGGCGAACATCACCACCGGTGGTAACCTGAACCTGCAGCCGGAAACGGCGAACACCTGGACGCTCGGTGTGGTCTTCCAGCCCGACTTCCTGCCGCGGTTCAACCTGTCGGTCGACTATTACAACATCAAGATCGACGACGTTCTGGGCGTGCCGCTTCCGGGCGATATCATCGGCGCCTGCTTCAGCGACATCACGGCTGCCAGCGCGTCCGATCCGGCTTGTACGTCGATCCGTCGTAACCCGCTCACCGGCGGTCTCGACGGCGATCCGGCGACCACCGCAGGCCTGTTCGGCACGACGAACAACCTCGGCCGCCTGTTCACCGACGGTGTCGACTTGCTGATGAACTACAACGCGGATCTCGGCTTCGCGAGCCTCGACTGGTCGTTCGTCGGTAACTGGACGCGTAGCTCGAAGTTCAACGCGAACGCGGCGGACCCCGACTCGATCAACCGCGAATGCGTCGGCTTCTACAGCGTGAACTGCTCGTTCACGGGCTCGATCCAGCCCGAGTTCCAGTTCTCGAACCGCTTCACGCTCGGCTTCGACAAGGTCGACCTGTCGCTGCTGTGGCGTTGGCAGGACAGCGTCCAGTTCGAACCGCTGCAGCTGCAGAGCGACCTCGACGCGGCTCTGGCCTCGCCGGCTGACTGCCGCGATCCGAACGGTGCCGATCCGGACGGCTGCATGGTCGATCCGGCGTTCCGCAAGATCAAGGCGGCAAACTATTTCGACCTGACGGGCCGCTTCAGCGTCAGCGACAATCTGACCGTGACGATGACGGTGCAGAACCTGCTGAACAAGAAGCCGCCGATCGTTGGCAACTCGATCGGTTCGACCACCTACAACAGCGGTAACACCTACCCGTCGTCGTACGACGCGCTGGGTCGCCGTTACGCTGTGTCGGCAAAGCTGAAGTTCTAGTCACTTCACGCTTCGGCAAGAATTGGGGGCGGGCAGCAATGTCCGCCCCTTTTTCTATGGCGTAAGAGCGCCAGATCGAATGGCGGCTTTGGGGTGGTGAGCGGCCACCTTCCATTTTCGTCATCCCGGACTTGATCCGGGATCCATTAGCCCGACGGTGGTTGTGGACCCCGGATCAAGTCCGGGGTGACGACGACAAAAAATGTCCGCAATCGGTCGTTAGCTACCGAAAGCGCCGGTAAAAGAGATCGACCGCCAACCCGGCGGACGTCAGCGTGTCAGAAGCGGTGCGGGCAGGGCGAGCGGAATGCCGGCCTGATCGGCGACGGCTTCGGCCCAGCCGGCGACTTGCGCAATCTCTTCGCCATAGGCGGCTTCGGCCGCGGCCAGATCGCGCTGCCGTTCGCCCGCCGCGAAGGGCGCGCCCGATTTGCTGTTGCGGCCGAGCGCGGGGTGATCGGCGATCGCGGTGCGATCACCCGCGAGCCCCAGATGATCCATTGCCGCCGCGATCGCAGCGACGGGGTCCTGTGTCAGCACCTCGCTGTCGAGCGAGGCAATCCGGCCCGGCGCCCATGCGAGCAGCGCCGCGAAGGCTTGTTGCTGGGCGAGCCAGCCCACCGCGGCGACCTGCAGATCCGACTGGCGGAAATAGTCGCGCGCTTCGAAACCGAGCTGCACATACCCCTCGGCCAGATAGCTCTCGAGCAGTTCGCGGCACCACAGCCGGCACCACATGCCCTTGCGCGCGACCGACAGCAGGAAATCGCGCAGCGGGGCGTGGAGCAGGATCGCACGCGCCTGCGGCCGCAGCGTCAACGCGCCGCGCGCGAGCGGATTGAAAATGTTCGACGGCTTGACGATCACCGCCTCGCTTGCGGCGAAGCCGCGACCGAGCAGCGCCAGCGCATCGTCCATCGCCGCCGCATGGTCGCGCGGGCTGGCACCGCGGCGGCGCCAGCCAACCATGTCGTTGAGCAGCACCGGCTCGGACAGGCTGGTCGCGGCTCCGGGCTGGTCGAGCGCCTGCGCGAGCATCGTCGATGCGCAATAGGCCGAATGGAACAGGAAATGGATCGGCGATCGCTGTCCTTCCATCGCTGCGCGGCAATCGGTCCGCCGCAACACGACGGGCGAATTTTCCTCGCCCAGATGAAGATCGGTGAGGAAGGGAACATCGGCGCGCGCGGCGCGATCGACGCGGCGAAAATGAAAGGCATCGTGGCCCGGATCATAACGGTGCGCGAGCCATTCGGCGTCGTCGACAATGGCGGTCACGGAAGGCGCAGCGGTCATCAATCGACCTTGCCGATTGCCCCCGTCGATGGCAAGCATGGGAGGGTCAGGACCTAGCCAGCGTGCGCTCGAGGTTTGAAGCGATTTTGTTCAGGGCAAGGAAGCGGGACGCAGGCATATGAGTATATTCCAAGGCTCGCTGACGCAGCCATGGACAAAATCGGTCAAATCCCGAAGGGACGTCGAAATGGCTTCGATATCGTCTCCGCGCGGCCTTGCAGATGGAACCACCATCGGCGGCGGCCACACGAAGCCGATATCTTCGCCATTTCGACGCCTCGAGCGCACGCTGGCTAGGTCCTGACCCTTATGACCAGCGCACCTCCGCTCGCCTCAGCCGTTGAGGCCAACCGGCTTGGAATCGTCGCCCTTCAGGGCGGCGATCCCGCGGCCGCCGCCCAACATTTTAGCGTAGCGATCGCGGGTGACCCGCAATCGGGGGCCCTGCAGCGCAATCTCGCCTCCGCGTGGCGCGCGCTCGGCGACGACGAGCGCGAACTCGCGGCGCTCGAGGCCGCGCTGGCGATCGATCGGCGCGATCTGATGGCGTGGATTCGCAAGGGCGAGCGGCACGAAGCACGGGGCGACAAGGGCGCCGCGCTCGCGGCATGGAGCGCGGCGATCGCGCTCGGCGGACAGCTCAATCCGGTGCCGCCGCCGCTCGAAGCGCTGCTCGCGCACGGGCGGGTTTTTGTCGCGGCGGCGACCGAGACGATGTTTACTGCGGCATCGGACGCACTCGACGGAATGCGTGGCGACCTGTCGGAAATCGAGGCGCGGCGCGGCGACGCCTTCATCGCGAGCGCGCTTGGCCGCCGCCGCATCTATCAGAATGAGTGCGCGGGCATTTATTACCCCTTCCTGCCCGCCGACGAATTTTTCGATCGCGGCCATTTTCCATGGTTCGCCGAAATCGAGGCGCAAACCGATGCGATCCGTGCCGAGCTGCAGGCATTGCTCGACGATCCGGGCGAGTCGCTGCGGCCCTATGTGAAGATGGACCCAGGGACGCCCGAATCGATCTGGTCGGGGCTCGACAACCGGCTCGACTGGGGGGCTTGTTTCCTCTGGGAGTATGGCGAGCCCAACCAGGCGGTGCTCGATCGCTGCCCCGCGACGGCGGCTGCGCTCGCCGGTATCCCGGGGGCGCGCATCGCGGGGCGCGCACCGAGCGCTTTTTTCTCGATGCTGAAACCGCATACGCGCATCCCGCCGCACACCGGCGTCACCAATACCCGCGCGATCGTCCATCTGCCGCTGATCGTCCCGCCGGGCTGCGGGTTTCGCGTCGGCGGTGAAACCCGGGAATGGAAGGAAGGCACGGCGTTCGCCTTCGACGACACGATCGAGCATGAGGCGTGGAACGACAGCGACGATTTGCGTGCGGTGCTGATCTTCGACGTCTGGAATCCGCATCTGACGAGCAGCGAGCATGAACTGCTGCGGCGTTATTTCGCGTCGGCCGACGGATCGGGTTATGCGGTCCCGCGCTGACCGCGCGCCGGACTGTCCATCCTTTGCGAAATTCAGCTTTGCGAAAGCCCGTGCGACCAATATGATGCGCCATCGAGGCTGCGGGCGGGGGCCCGCGGTAGGAGGATTGCCATGAAGACCAGCTTGTCCGCTTTTGTCGCGGCCGCCCTGATCGCCGCACCCGCGGCCTTTGCTGCCGAAGCGACGCCCGCCGATCGCGCACCGCCGGAAAAGGCGCCGTCGGCGATGACGCCGACCGAGATCAAGGCGTATAATGAAGGGCTGCCGCAGACCCATCCCTATTATATCAAATGCCGCAAATCGGTCGAAATCGGCTCGCTGGTGAAGAAGAACCGCGTCTGCCACACCAATGAGCAGTGGAAGGTCGCGCTCGAGAAGGGCAGCACCAGCGCGCGCGAGACCGCCGAAGCAATGCAGAGCAAGGCCGGCAACAGCTCCAACTGAACGCTGCCTGGAACCCATTATGGGAGGATCGGATGCGTAAGATCGCGAGTTTGGGAATTCTTATAGGTCTGTCGGCGGCTTCGGCCGCCGTTGCGAGCGAGACCGAAGCGCCGTTCGCGCGCGTACCGTCGGAAATGACGGGCGAGGAGATCGACGCCTATAATATGGGGCGCGCCGCGAATGCTCCCGACTATATCCGCTGCCGCCGCATCGAGCAGATCGGCTCGCTGGTGAAGAAGCTGCGCGTTTGCAACACCAATGCCGAATGGCGGCGCATCACCGACAAGGGCAATCAGGATGCGCGCGATACGCTGGAAGCCGTTTCGCGCAGTTTCAACAACGGACTGGAACCGCGCGATCAGGCGGAGCCGCTGATCGGCCGACCGCGATAGGGAAAGGGCGGCATTTCTGCCGCCCTTTTGTTTATGCCGGCGTGAGTTTCAGCGCCCCGTCGCCCTCGTCGACCTTGATCACCTGTCCGTCCTTGACCTCGCCCTTCAGGATCAGGTCGGCGAGCGGGTCCTGCAGATATTTCTGCACCGCGCGCTTCAGCGGCCTTGCGCCATACACCGGATCATAACCGACGCGGCCGAGCCACGCGCGCGCGGCATCGGTCAGGTCTAGCGTGACTTTGCGATCGGCGAGCAGCTTCTGGACGCGCGCGACCTGGATATTGACGATGCCGCCCATATGCTGCTGCGCGAGGCGGTTGAAGAGCACGATCTCGTCGAGCCGGTTCAGGAACTCGGGGCGGAAATGTGCGCGCACGACTTCCATGACGGCGGGTTCGGCCTGTTCGACCGGCGCGTCGTCGGGGAGCGCGGCGATCGCCTGGCTGCCGAGGTTCGAGGTCAGGATGATCAGCGTGTTGGTGAAATCGACCGTGCGGCCCTGCCCGTCGGTCAGGCGCCCGTCGTCGAGCACCTGGAGCAGGATGTTGAACACGTCGGGGTGCGCTTTCTCGACCTCGTCGAACAGCACGACCTGATAGGGCCGGCGGCGCACCGCCTCGGTGAGCGTGCCGCCCTCTTCATAACCGACATAGCCCGGGGGCGCGCCGACGAGCCGCGCGACGCTGTGCTTTTCCATGAATTCGGACATGTCGATGCGGACCATCGCATTGTCGTCGTCGAACAGGAAACGCGCGAGCGCCTTGGTGAGTTCGGTCTTGCCGACCCCCGTCGGGCCGAGAAAGAGGAAGCTGCCGAGCGGGCGGTTCGGATCCTGAAGCCCGGCGCGCGCGCGGCGGACAGCGGTCGACACCGCGCGGACGGCCTCGTCCTGCCCGATGACGCGCTGTTCGAGCGTGCTCTCCATGCCAAGCAATTTCTCGCGCTCGCCTTCCATCATCCGGTCGACGGGAATGCCGGTCCATTTGCTGACCACCGCGGCGATATCGTCGGCGGTGACTTCCTCGCGCAGCATCGCGTTGCCCGCGGCGGCTTCGGCGTCGGCGAGCCTTTTTTCGAGGCCGGGGATGGTGCCGTAGCTGAGCTCGCCCGCCTTCGCGAGATCGCCCGCGCGCTGCGCCTGGTCGAGCGCCGAACGCGCGGCATCGAGCTCTTCCTTGATCTTCGCCTCGGCGTGGATCTTGTCCTTTTCGGCCTGCCATTTCTGGGTGAGGCCCGCCGACTGCTGCTCGAGGTTCGCGAGTTCGGCCTGCAGGCTTGCGAGCCGGTCCTTCGACGCGGCGTCGGTTTCCTTCGAAAGCGCCGATTCCTCGATCTTCATCTGGATGATGCGGCGGTCGAGCGTCTCGATTTCCTCGGGCTTCGATTCGACCTCCATCCGGATGCGGCTCGCGGCCTCGTCCATCAGGTCGATCGCCTTGTCGGGCAGAAAGCGGTCGGAGATATAGCGGTTCGACAAGGTCGCGGCGGCGACGATCGCGCCGTCGGTGATCCGCACCCCGTGGTGCAGCTCGTATTTCTCCTTGAGCCCGCGGAGGATCGAGATCGAATCCTCGACCGTCGGCTCGCCGACGAACACCGGCTGGAACCGCCGCTGGAGCGCGGGGTCCTTTTCGACATGCTTGCGATATTCGTCGAGCGTCGTCGCGCCGATGCAATGCAGCTCGCCGCGTGCGAGCGCGGGCTTCAAGAGGTTCGACGCGTCCATCGCGCCCTCGCCCTTGCCGGCGCCGACGAGCGTGTGCATCTCGTCGATGAACAGGATGATCTCGCCCTCGGCCGCCTTCACATCGTCGAGCACGCCCTTGAGGCGCTCCTCGAACTCGCCGCGATATTTGGCGCCCGCGATCAGCGCGCCCATGTCGAGCGAGAGGAGGCGGCGGTCCTTCAAACTGTCGGGGACGTCGCCGTTGGTGATGCGCAGCGCGAGCCCTTCGGCGATCGCGGTCTTGCCGACGCCGGGCTCGCCGATCAGCACCGGGTTGTTCTTGGTGCGGCGGGCCAGGATCTGGATCGTGCGGCGAATTTCCTCGTCGCGGCCGATCACGGGGTCGAGCTTGCCCTCGCGTGCGACTTCGGTGAGGTCGCGGGCGAATTTCTTGAGCGCTTCGTATCGGTCTTCGCTGCTCGCAGTGTCGGCCGATCGGCCGCCGCGCAATTCGTTGATCGCAGCGTTGAGCGCGTCGGCCTTCACGCCGGCATCGGCGAACGCCTTGCCGACCGGGGTAGTGGCCGAAAGCACCATCGCGAGGAGGAGCCGTTCGACGGTGACATAGCCGTCACCCGCCTTGCTTGCGACCTGTTCGGCCTGATCGAGCAGGCGGACCGCGTCATTATCGAGCCCCGGCGTTTGCTGCGCGCCCGATCCCGAAACAGCGGGAACCTTGGCAAGCAGCGCGTCGATGCCGGCGACCGCGCGCTTTGCGTCGCCGCCGCTCTTCGCGATCAGGCCCGCGGCCATGCCTTCATTATCTTCGAGCAGCGCCTTGGCGATATGCTCGGGCGAGATCCGCTGGTGGTTCATACGGATCGCGATCGTCTGCGCCGCCTGCAGAAAGCCTTTGGCGCGGTCGGTAAATTTTTCGAGGTTCATTCAGAAAGCCCCTTTCTTGCTAGGCAAGATAGTGTTGCTATTTGGCAACACAAGGGGCTTGCTACCAGTTCCGTTCGCATCGAGCGAAGTCGAGATGCCCATCGTGGCACACGCCTTCACGGTGTCTCGACTTCGCTCGACACGAACGGGAATGAGGGCGTCACTCCCCACTACGCGCAAGCTGGTCGAGCAGACGCACGCCGAAGCCCGTCATTCCCTTGGGAACGAGCGAAGTCGCTTTCTCGGACCGGTTGACCCCGGCGATGTCGAGATGCGCCCACGGCGTCGCCTCGTCGACGAAGAAGCCGATGAAATGCGCGCCGAGGCTCGCGCCCGGTCCCTGCCCGGTCGCGGAGTTGCGGATGTCGGCGATGTCGGACTTCATCCGCTCGGCATAATCCTTGTGGAGCGGCAGGCGCCACAATTCCTCGCCGCTCGCGGTGCCGGCGGCGATCAGGCGCGCCGCGAGCGCCTCGTCGCGCGCAAAGAGGCCCGCATAGCTGTTGTCGAGCGCGCCGACGACCGCACCGGTGAGCGTCGCGATGTTGACGATCGCGCTGGGCCGATAGGCTTTGGCGACATATTCATTGGCATCGGCAAGGACGAGGCGCCCTTCGGCGTCGGCGTTGACCATCTCGATCGTCTTGCCCGACATGGTGCGGGTCACGTCGCCCGGACGCTGCGCATTGCCGTCGGGCATATTCTCGGCGAGCGCCGCGACCCCGACGACATGCACCGGCGCGCGCGATTTGGCGAGCGAGACGACCGCGCCCATCACCGATGCGGCGCCCGACATATCGCCCTTCATATTGCCCATTCCGGCGCCGGGTTTCAGCGACAGGCCGCCCGAATCGAAGGTAATGCCCTTGCCGACGAAGGCCGTCGGCGCGTCGGGCGAACCGGCGCCGCGATAGCGGATCAGCAGCAGCCGCGACCCGCGCGGGCTGCCCTGGCCGACGCCGACGAGCGTTCCCATGCCGAGTTTGCGCATCGCGGCTTCGTCGAGCACCTCGATGCTGACGCCCGGCGTGCTCGCCAGCGTTTCGCGCACGCGCGCGACGAAGCTTTCGGGATAGATGACGTTCGCGGGCTCGTTGGCGAGATCGCGCGACAGGCGCACGCCTTCGACGAGTGGTTTCCAGCGGTTGGCGAAAGCGGTTTCGGCGCCCGACGGATTGGCGCCGACAAACGTCACCGCGCCCGTCGACGGCGCCTTTTTGTCGACGGTCTTGTAGCGGTCGAAGCGATATTGGCCGAGCGCGAAGCCATAGGCGACATCGGCGGCCGAAACGTCGCCGAAGGCACCCGCGATGGCCAGGGGCTGCGCTTCGCTCTTGAGTTCCTGCGCGGCCTTGCCGCCCGCTTCGGCGAGCGCGAGCGAAGAGGGGGTGGCACCCGCGCCGACGAGCAGGATGCGCGGGTACGCGCCGATACCGCGCAGCGACAATGTCGTGCCCGCCTTACCGTCGAAGCTCGCTGCAGCGATCGCGGCGGTGATCGCCGTGCGCTCGGCAGCGCCCAGCGCGATTCCGTCGAGCGGCGGCAGGGCGGCGTCGGTCATCACGATGACGAGCGCAGCGCCTGCCGGAGCGTTGGGTGCAAAGCCGATCGCGCGCTCGGCACTATTGCCGACGGTTGCCGGAACGACGCCCGATCCGGCGGTAGTCTGCGCCATCGCGGCGGGCGCGAGGGTGAGCGACAGGCAAGCGGAAAGGAGCAGGCATTTCATGCGCATGGTTCGATAATCCCCGTTGTTCAATGACCTGCACCCTACATAGCCGTGTGCGGCGTGCCCGCAAATCCGCCTCGACGAACGACAGTCGCTTGCCATCGGACGACATGGCCGCCACAGATGCGCCGGACCAGGTGCGAAGAGGACCAGAGATGCTGCGACGGATTTTGCTGGGATTCCTGCTGCTGCTGGTGCTCACCGCCGCGTCGCTCGCGCTCTGGGAGCCGCTGACCGTCGAAGCGCCCGCCGCGCCCGCCTTCAAGCCCACCGACGTTCGGATTGCGCGCGACAAATTCGGTGTGCCGCATATCTTCGGCAAGACCGACGCCGACGTCGCTTATGGCGTTGCCTACGCGCACGCCCAGGATGATTTCTCGACCTTGCAGGAAGTGCTTGCGATGACGCGCGGCCGCGCGGGCGCGATGCTGGGCGAGGATGGCGCGAAGATCGATTATGCCGAGGCACTGCTCGGCGTCCGCGCGACCACCGCGCGCGACTGGCCGCGGCTGCCCGCCGATGTGCGGGCATTGTTCACCGCCTATGCCGCGGGGCTCAACCATTATGCCGAAAAACATCCCGATGAGGTGCGCCTGTCGGGACTGTTTCCCGCGACCGGCGAGGATGTCGTTGCGGGTTTCGTGCTGCGCTCGCCCTTTTTCTTCGGGCTCGATTCGGTGCTGGGGTCGCTCGTCGAAGGCAAGGCGATCGGGCGCGAGGGCGGCCCCGCGCTCGATGCGACGGGCAAGCTGGTCCCGCGCGAACTGACCCCGGTCGGCACCGATCCCGCCGACAATGGATCGAACGGCATGGCGGTTGCGCCGGCGCGCTCGACCGACGGCGCGACGCGGCTCGTGTCGAACTCGCACCAGCCGTGGACGGGCGGCGTCGCCTGGTACGAACTCATCGTCCATTCGGAGGAGGGCTGGGATTTCGCGGGCGCGAACTTCCCCGGGTCGCCCTATCCGTTCCTCGGCCATAATAAATATCTCGGCTGGACGAATACGGTGAACCGGCCCGATCTGATCGATGTCTACAAGCTGGTGCTCGACGACAGCGGCGAGAACTACCGCTTCGACGGCCAATGGCGGCCGCTCGAAAAGAAGCGCATCTGGCTGAAGGTCAAAGTCGGCCCGTTCGTGCTGCCGATCCCGCGCACCACCTGGCGCTCGGTCCACGGGCCGGTGGTGAAGAATGAGAAGGGCGCGTTCGCGATCCGTTATGCGGGGATCGATCAGGCGAATATGGTCACCCAATATTACCGGCTCAACAAGGCGAAGAGCTTCGCCGAGTGGCGCGCCGCGATGGCGGGGCAGGGCGTGCCCGCGACCAATTTCATCTACGCCGATGCCAAGGGCAATATCGGGCTCTTCTATAATGCGATGTTCCCCGACCGCCAGCCGGGGTTCAACTGGCGCGGCGTGCTGCCCGGTGACACGTCGGCGGATCTGTGGACGCAGACGCTGCCGTTCGACCGCGTGCCCGCGCTGGTCAATCCGCGCTCGGGCTATGTGATGAACGCGAACAACACGCCGTGGGTCGCGGCGGGGCCGGGCGACGAACTCGACGCCGCGGCCTTTTCGCCACTGCTCGGCATCGAGGACGATATGACCAACCGCGCGACGCGGCTGATCGAGCTGTTCGAGGCGTCGGGGCAGATCGACGAGGCGCGGCTGAAGGCGATCAAATATGACACCGCCTATGCAAAGACGGGCTATGCGAAGGCGTGGATGAACCGCGTGCTCGCGCTCGACACGAAAGGCGACCCGGCGCTTCGCGAGGCCCAGAACCTGCTCCGCCGCTGGGACTGGAACCTCGACGGCAGGGGGAAAGGCGATGCGCTGGCGCTGATGGTGCTGCGCCCCGCGAACGGCAGCCATTACCAGCGCCGCGCCGCGCCCGATCCGCGCACGGTGCTCCAAGAGACGGTCGCGCATCTGCAGGATCATTTCGACGGGCTCGATCCGAAGCTCGGGACCGTATTGCGCCTCCGGCATGGCGAGGGAGCGAACCGCGTCGACCTGCCGCTCGATGGAGGCAACGACACCGTGCGCGCGTCGACCTTGTGGGACGCCGAACCCGACGGGCGGTTGAAGGTGCGCCACGGCGACAGCTTCATCATGTTCGTGACGTGGGATGCTGAGGGCCGGGTCCGGTCCGAATCGATCCAGCCTTTCGGGTCGGCGACGACGCGGCCGGGCAGCCCGCACTATAATGATCAGGCGCCGCTGTTCGTGGCGCACAAGCTCAAGCCCGTGCTGTTCGATCCGGCGGCGCTGAAAGCGAGCGGGGCGCGCTTCTATCGACCTTGAAAGCCCGATGCTGCTGTCCTAAACCATTGATACAGTGCCGTCCGGCATCCGGTCGCACGCGGGCATAAAGCCTGCGCCCGAACAAGAGGATTTTCATGCCCCGTTTCCATCGTTTCGCGCTCGCTCTGGCGGTCACCACGTCGCTTGTCGCCGCGGGCCCCGCGCTCGCCAAGGCGAAGGCCGCCAACCCCGCACCGATCGCGGATCTCGTGAAGGCGGTCGATATTCCGTACGAGGCGTTCACGCTCGACAACGGCCTGCGCGTGATCGTGCACGAGGACCGCAAGGCGCCCGTCGTCGCGGTGTCGGTGTGGTATCGCGTCGGGTCGAAGCATGAGCCGAAGGGCAAGACGGGCTTTGCGCATCTGTTCGAACATCTGATGTTCAACGGGTCGGAAAATTCGCCGGGCGACTTTTTCGAACCGCTGCAACAGGTCGGCGCGACCGACAGTAACGGAACGACCAACGTCGACCGCACCAATTATTTCGAAACGGTGCCGACCGGTGCGCTCGACCGCGCGCTGTTCCTCGAAAGCGACCGTATGGGGCATCTGCTCGGCGCGGTGACGCAGGAAAAGCTCGATAACCAGCGCGGCGTCGTCCAGAACGAAAAGCGTCAGGGCGACAACAATCCCTATGGTCTGCTGCGCTACGAGATTTTCGAAAATCTCTTCCCGACCGGGCACCCCTATCACCACAGCACGATCGGTTCGATGGGCGACCTCAATTCGGCGAGCCTCGGCGACGTGAAAAAGTGGTTCACCGACAATTACGGCCCGAACAACGCCGTGCTGGTGCTCGCGGGCGACGTGAACGTCGCCACCGCGAAAGCCAAGGTGCAGGAATGGTTCGGCGACATCCCGCGCGGCCCCGAAATCGCGGCGCCCAAAACGTCGATCCCGACGCTGCCCGCGCCGCTGGCGAAAGAGGTCAAGGACCTCGTTCCCACGACGCGCATCTATCGCATGTGGGCGATCCCCGGCCTCAACGATCCCGAGGCGGTGCCGCTGCAGATGGCGATGGGCGTGCTCGGCGGCCTGTCGTCGTCGCGGCTCGACAATGCGCTCGTACGCAAGGACCCGGTCGCGGTGAGCGTTTCGGCGGCGGCGCAGCCGTTCGAAGATGCCGGCATATTGCTGGTGCAGGCCGATGTGAAGCCGGGCGTCGACCCCCAGCTCGTCGCATCGCGGCTCGACGCCGAAATCGCGAGCTTCCTCGCCAGCGGGCCGACCGCGGACGAGTTGCAGCGCACCGCGGCGAGCTATCTGGCGGGCACGATCTCCGGGCTCGAATCGGTCGGCGGTTTCGGCGGCAAGGCGGTGACGCTGGCCGAGGGCGCGCTCTATTCGAACAATCCTGCCTATTATAAGGTCGAGCTCGACCGCATGGCGAAGGCGACCCCCGAACAGGTCAAGGCAGTCGCCAATAAATGGCTGTCGCGCCCGGCCTTCTCGCTGACCTACACCCCCGGCGAGCGCACCGAGGGCGGCGAAAATCGCGGCGGCGCGGTGACCGCTGGCAAGGTGGCCGCACCGGTCCAGCCCGACCGTTACTGGAACGAGGCGCTCGGCGACGTCGGCCCCGATACCGGCGGTGTTTCGTCGTTCGCCGACCGTTCGCAGCTGCCCGCGGTCGCCGACCTCAAGGCGCTCGACTTCCCGGCGATCGAACGCACCAAGCTCAAGAACGGCGTCGAGGTCGTTTTCGCGCGGCGCACGACGGTGCCGACGGTCAATGTCGCGGTCAGCTTCGACGCCGGCTATGCCGCCGATCCGCACAATGCATTGGGCACCCAGTCGCTGATGCTCAGCCTGATGGACGAGGGCACGACGAGCCTCGATTCGATTGCCTTTGCCGAAGCGAAGGAGCGGCTGGGCGCGCAGATCGACGGAACCGCCAATGCCGACGAGACGGTGTTCAGCCTGTTCGCGCTGAAACCGAACCTCGGCGCCTCGCTGAGCCTGCTCGCCGACTATATCCGCAACCCGGCGTTCGACGCCAAGGAACTCGAGCGCGTTCGGGCGCAGCAGCTCAACCGGCTGAAGGCCGAACTCAACAATCCGAATGCGATCGCGTCGCGCATTTTGACGCCGGTGCTGTACGGCGCCGACCATCCCTATGGCATCCCGCCGTCGGGACTTGGCAACGCGAAATCGGTGGCGGCGGTGACGCAGGGCCAGCTTGCGGCGTTCCATTCGGCGTGGATCCGTCCCGACAATGCGCGCGTATTCGTCGTTGGCGACACGACGCTCGCCGAAGTGAAGAAACAGCTCGATACGACGCTCGGCCAGTGGCAGGCGCCCGCGACCGCGAAACCGGTCAAGCATTTCGAGATCGCGATCCCGGCGCCACGCCCACGCATCCTGCTGTTCGACCGGCCGAAGTCGCCGCAGTCGGTGATCCTCGCGGGCAAGGTGCTCGACGCCAAGGGCGGCGACGATCTTGAGATTTTGCGGTCGGCGAACGATATTTTCGGCGGCAATTTCCTGTCGCGCTTCAACACCAATTTGCGCGAGACCAAGGGCTGGTCCTATGGCGTGCGCAGCCGCATTTCGGGCGACCAGGACCGGTTGACCTGGGTCGCCGCGGCGCCGGTGCAGGCCGATCGCACGGGCGATTCGATCAAGGAGCTGCAGAGCGACCTCAAAAGCTTCCTCGGCGACAAGGGCGTGACGAAGGAAGAGCTTGAACGCACGATCAACGGCAGCGTCCGCGAACTGCCCGGCAGCTTCGAAACCTCGGGCGACGTGCTCGGCGGAATCCGGCAGATCGTCAAGTTCGGCCGTCCCGACAATTATTACGAGACGCTGCCCGCCACCTATGAAGCGATGACCGCGGCCGAAATCGATGCGGCGGCGCGCAAGGCGCTCAGCACCGACGGTCTGGTCTATGTCGTCGTCGGCGATGCCGCGGTGGTAAAACCGCAGCTTGACGGATTGGGTCTGCCGGTGGAAACGGTGTCCCTCGATAACTAACATCAGTTTCAGTAAGGAGAGCCCATATGTCCCAAGTCGATGGCAGCTATGATTGCGTAACCAAGTCGCCGATGGGCGACCAGAAGTCGGTCTTTACCGTGAACAGCGACGGCGGCGGCTTCACCGGCCAGAACGCCGGCGCGATGGGCGCGCTCGACGTCGAAAATGGCAAGGTCGACGGCAACAAGCTGACCTGGACCATGAACATGAAGGTGCCGATGCCGATGACGCTCGAATGCGAAGCGACGATCGACGGCGACGCGCTGACCGGCACGATCAAGGCCGGTGCGTTCGGTTCGATGGCGATGACCGGTACCCGCCAGGGCTGAGCCACGCCTCACGAAAAGCGAAGGGCCGTCCACTCCTGCGAAGGGAGCGGGCGGCCCTTTTGCTTTGCATAGCAATGCCCTTTGGCTCTGTGGACCATTGGGGGGCTATCCAAAGCGGCGGCATGGGCGCATAGGCTGCCGCCATGCACAAGCCGGCCCAATCCCCCCAACGGAGCCTGCCGGGCGACCGTGAGATGGTGGTCATGATGGCGATGGTCATGGCGCTCAACGCGCTCGCCATCGATTCGATGCTGCCCGCGCTGCCCGCGATCGGCGAGGCGCTGGGCGTCACCGTCGCCAACGATCGTCAGCATGTCATCTCGGTCTACCTGCTCGGTATCGGCTTCGGTTCGCTGCTGTACGGCCCGCTGTCGGACCGGTTCGGGCGCAAGGGTGTGCTCGTCCCCGCGCTGTTCGCCTATCTCGCACTCTCGATCGGTTGCGGCCTCGCGACCAGCTTCGCGATGCTGCTCGTGCTCCGCTTCATCCACGGGCTGGTCAGCGCGGCGCTTGGCGTCATCGTCGTCGCGGTGATCCGCGACCTGTTCGCGGGCGATGCGATGGCGAAGCGGCTGTCGCTGATCTTCCTCGTCTTTATGATCGTACCGATCATCGCGCCGACGATCGGCGCCGGGATCGCCGCGGTGGCGGGCTGGCGCGCGATTTTCGTCGTGCTGGCGGTGATGTCGATCGTCATGCTGTTCTGGTTGCGCCGGCTTCCCGAGACGCTCGACCCCGCCGATGTCCGCCCGCTCGACCTCAAGACGATGATCGCGGGCTGGGCGACGGTGACGCGGCATCGCCGCGCCGCGGGCTATATGATCGCCTCGGGGATGATGCAGGGCGCACTCTATGGCTATCTCAACAGCAGCGAGCAGATCATCGCCGAAGTGTTCGGCGCGCAGGCGATGTTCCCGCTGATCTTCGCGTGCGTCGCGGTGGGTATTGCGATCGCCAATTTCTCGAACGCCGCGATCGTCGAGCGCTTCGGTGCGCGCCGCGTATCGCAGGCGGCGGTCTTTGCCTTCATGGCGACCTCGATCCTGCAGATCGTCGCGGCGCTGAGCGGGGTCGAGACGCTTTGGATGTTCACCGCGTTGATGATGGTCAATGTCGGCCTCGTCGGTTTTATCGGCAGCAATTTCGGGTCGATCGCGATGGAGGATTTCGGGCATATGGCGGGCGTCGCGTCGTCGTATCAGAGCTTTGCCAAGACGTTGCTTGCGGCGACCGTCGGCGCGACGATCGGACAGCAATATGATGGATCGACGCTGCCGCTGGCCTATGCCTTCCTGATCAGCGCGGTGGTCGGCCTCGCGCTCGTCTTCTGGGCCGAGCGCGGCAAGCTGTTCACCCGGCCGGGAACGGCGCCGAAAAGTCCGTATTAGCGGCCATAACGGCTTGCTGCCTCAAGCCTCTTTGGGGTGGCCAGCGGACGGGGCTTCGTTTTCCTTCGTCATCCCGGACTTGATCCGGGATCCCGCTTTTTGACGCATTAACTGACTTCGACTTCAAGCGGGACCCCGGATCAAGTCCGGGGTGACGATGATAGATAGTCGGGCTTTTGGCCGTTCGTGTCGAGCGAAGTCGAGACACCCCTCGGTGAAGCGCCCAGCCTGAGGGGCATCTCGACTTCGCTCGATGCGAACGGATATTGGAGGACACGGCAATTTCCGGTCATTAGCGACTGCGGCCCCCATTTTGATACGCCTGCCAAAAAGAAAGGGGGCCGAAGCCCCCTTTCCCTTTAGGTTCGAACCGTCAGTTGAACGACGGAGCCGGCGGGACCGGCGGCGGCGGTGCGTCGGGGTCGTCCTCGTGCACCTCGATATGTCCCTGACCCACATGGCTGCGCGAGCGGCTGTAGGCGAAGTAGACGACGAGGCCGATACCCGCCCAGATCAGGAAGAGGTTGATGCTCTTCTGGTCGAGGTTGAAGAAGAGATACAGACAGCCCGCGATCGCGATCGGTGCCGTGATATAGATCAGCGGCGTCTTGAAAGGACGGTGACGGCCCGGATCGGTCCTGCGGATCACCATTACCGCGATCGACACCGCGGCAAAGGCGAAGAGCGTGCCCGAGTTCGAGATATTCGCCAGCTGCCCGACAGGGAAGAAGGCGGCGAACAGCGCGACCGCGATGCCCGTGATGATCGTGATCACGTGCGGCGTGTTGAACTTCGGATGGATCTTAGAGAAGGCTTTCGGCAACAGGCCGTCGCGGCTCATCACGAAGAAGATGCGGGTCTGGCCGAACATCATCATCAGGATGACCGACGGCAGCGCGAGACCGGCGGCGAGGCCGATCAAATTGCCGACCTGCGGCCAGCCGATTTCACGCAGTGTCCACGCCAGCGCTTCCTTCGAGCAGACCACCGCCTGATCGCCCATCGCGGCGCAGGCAGCGGCGAGTTCGCGGCTGCCTGGTTCGAGCGCATGGGCGCCAGCCGCATCGATGCCGACCGGCTGTGCGCCGACCGAGCCGATGACGCCGGCGGCGACGAGCAGGTAGAAGATGGTGCAGATCGCAAGGCTGCCGATCAGGCCGATCGGCATGTTGCGCTGTGGATTTTTGGTTTCCTCGGCGGCGGTCGAGACCGCGTCGAAGCCCACATAAGCGAAGAAGATCGATGCTGCGGCGGCGCCGATACCGCCAAAGCCGAGCGGCGCGAAGGGTTCGAAATTCTCCATATTCATCACGGGAACTGCGAGGACGACGAACAGCGTCAGCGCCGCAACCTTGATGACCACGAGGAACGCATTGACCGTCGCCGATTCGCGGGTGCCGATGACCAGAAGCATGGTGACGAGGCCGGCGATGAACATCGCGGGCAGGTTAATCATGCCGCCGTCATATGGCCCGAGCACCAAGGTAGAAGGTATGTCTATGTTGAAGGCATTTTCAATCAAGCCGACAACATAGCCCGACCAGCCGACCGAAACGGCGCCCGCGGCGACCGCATATTCGAGGATCAGCGCCCAGCCGACCATCCATGCGATCAGTTCGCCCATCACGGCGTAGCTATAGGTGTAAGCCGAGCCCGACACGGGGACCATCGAGGCCATTTCGGCGTAGCAGAGCGCCGCGAAAGCGCAGACGAAGCCAGCGATGATGAAGCTGATCATCATGCCCGGGCCGGCTTTTTGCGCGGCCTCGGCGGTCAAAACGAAAATCCCGGTCCCGATGACGGCGCCGATCCCCAGCATGGTGAGCTGAAAGGCCCCGAGCGTGCGCGTAAGCGACTTTTTCTCCGCTGTCGCCAAAATGGCATCCAACGACTTTACGCGGTCAAATAGCATGTTCTTCCCCTTTGGGGCGGCTGAGCTGCCGCCGTCTCATGGCGGGGCAGACTAGCCGCTCCACGCGTCAGCGCAACTTAATTTCATGGGGTCAACGCTGCATTCGACGAGGACCAAGGCCGCTTACCGTACGGTAAAGCGCACTCGGTCAATCATTCGGCCGCCTGGATCAACCAGCGTCAGCATATGGGCGCCGGGGCGCGGCAGGATTTGCTGCCCCGCATCGGCATCGCCGAGCGGTGTCTTGTCGAGGATCAGCCGGTATCCGGCGACCGATCCGCTGACGATGACCGCGAGCCGCTGACGGTCGATCGGGATGTCGGGGTCGAGCGCGTAGACGCTGCCGCTGACCGGGCTGGTGATGCGCGGGCGGCGCGCCGCCTGCGGCGCGGCGGCCATTTCGGTCTGCGCGGTGCCGGCGAGGAAATATTCGCGGCGCGGGGGCTCGCGGGTGCCGGGGAGCGTAATCTGGCGCGCCTCGACGCCCTCGGGCATCGCGGGCGGCTTGCCGGGGCGGCCGGTGTGGAGCGCCATCATCACGTCGCGCCAGACCGGCGCGGCGCCCGAGGTGCCCGAGACGGCGCGCATCGAATCGCCCTCGAGATTGCCGACCCAGACAGCGACGGTGAAGCGGTCGGACCAGCCGATGCACCAATTGTCGCGCATGCCTTTTGACGTGCCGGTCTTGGCGGCGGCCCAGAAGGGGAGGCGAAGCGCGCTGTCGGCGCCGAAGGCGTCGGTGCGGGCGGCGGCGTCGGCGAGGATGTCGCCAACGATGAAGGCGGCGGCGGGGCTGACGATCTGGCGCGCCTCTTCCGCTTTTTCGCCGCGCAGGAAATGGACGGGGGCATAGCGGCCAAGGTTGGCGAAGGTGCGGAAGGCGTTCGCTTGTTCGACGAGCGACACTTCGGCCGAGCCGAGCGCGAGGCTGAAGCCGTAATATTCGCCGTCCTCGACGAGGCCGTGATAGCCGAGCGCCCAGAGGCGGTCGCGGAACTGCTGGACGTCGTCGATGACGAGCGCGCGGACCGCGGGGACGTTGAGTGAGCTGGCTAGGGCGTGGCGGACGCTGACTGGGCCCTTGAAGCTGTGGTCGTAATTCTTGGGGACGTAGAGGCCGGAGGCGGTGTCGAGCTGGACCGGGCTGTCGTCGAGGATCGACGCGGCGGTGAGCCAGCCATGTTCGATCACCTGCGCATAGAGATGCGGCTTGAGCGTCGAGCCTGCCTGCCGCCGCGCGTTGGCGCCGTCGACCGACGCCGCGGTCGATTTGAGCCCGACGCCGCCGACATAGGCGAGCACTTCGCCGGTCGCATTGTCGAGCACGACGACCGCGCCGTCGCGCACACGGTCCGAGCCGAGCCCCGCGAGCTGGCGCCGCAGCGCGACGATCGCGGCGGCCTGGATGCCGCGGTCGATCGTCGTGGTGACGCGCTTGCCGGGCTTGTCGAGCAGGCGGACGGCAAGATGTGGCGCGAGCGCGGGGTCGAAGCGCGCGGCATGTTCGCCCGAAACGAGCGTCGCGGCGGCGGCGCGGATTGCGGTGCAGTCCTTTGTCTGCGCGATGCGGCACGCGCGGCGACCGAGTGCTTCGGCGCTGGCGGCGGGGTTGGGGAGGAGGCCCGCGAACAAGGCGGCATCGGTGCGGGTCATGTCGGCGGGCTTCTTGCCGAACAGGCTTTGCGCGCCCGCACCGATACCCTGCGCCTCGCCGCGCAGGGGGAGGAGGTTGAAATAGGCCTCGAGCATCTGTTCGTGCGACCAGTTTGCCGCGAGCGCCTGCCCCGCGCGCATCTGGCGGAGCTTGGTCCCCCAGTCGCGCTTGCCGGGCTGCGCGAGGCTGGGATCGAGGAAGGCGGCGAGCTGCATCGGCAGCGTCGAGGCGCCGCGCGAGCGGTCGCCGGGGCCCCCCATCGTGAGGCGCGCGCGGGCGGCGCTGGCGATGGCGAGCCAGTCGACCCCGCCGTGCGACCAGAAGCGGCGGTCTTCGCTTTGTACGACGGCGGTGCGGACCGCGGGGCTGATCTGGTTCAGCGGCACCCATGCGAGGCGGCGGCGTTCGAAATTGACGCGCTCGCTGTCGAGCAACTGGCCGTCGCGGTCGTAAAGCCACGCTTCGCTTGGGCGCCAGTCGGCGCGGACTGCGTCGAAGGCGGGCATTGCCGGGGGACGGGTGAGGAGGTGAGCAGCGGTGACGAGGATGAGCAGGGCGAGGGCGGCCCAAGCGAGCGCGTCCCGCCAGCGGCGTTTGCGGGGTAAATCCATTTGACTAAATTAGCGCGTGCTCCCGCGAAGGCGGGAGCCCATCTCCTGCCGGTGCAAGTTCGAAACCACCGGAGATGGGTCCCCGCCTTCGCGGGGACACAGGGTCAGGGAAGCGGGGATCAAGGACACCGTCACTGCCCGACGCTCGCCACCGTGATCGGTGCGATCGGCCACTGGCCGCGGATCGCGGGCGAATACATCGCCTCGACCCGCGTCGGCGGCAGGGTGAAGCGGCCCGAGCCGTTCAAGCGTACGACATATTCGACCGCGTGGGTGCCCGCGGGCATCCAGCCGAAATAGCCGCGCCAGCTGTCCTTGCCGCGTTCGACATAGCTTGGCTGCGCCCCCGATCCGCCCGCCTGCTGGCCAAGCATTTCGGACTGGCCGCCAAGGTTGCCGACGATCGTCGCGCCGGGGGCGATCGGGTCGTTGATGACAACCCACGTCCGGCCGGCGGCCGCGACGACCTCGATCCGAACCTTGATCACGTCGCCGCGCGTCAGGCGGTCCTTGTTCGCCGCCTTGACGATGCTGACCGAGCGCTTGATCCGGTAGCCCGCGTTGAGCGGTTCCTTGAGCGGGACCGCCGCCTTGACGCTGACGGTCGCCCATGGCGCGCCGGTGCCTTCGTGCTTCAGGCTCATCGTCGCGGCGTTCAGCGCGACGCGGAGCGGCGACACGGGTTCGGTCGGAAGCGGCCAGCTTTGCGAGGCGGTTCCTCCCGCAAGGCCGATGTTGGTGACGCCCGTGATCGCGCTCGCCGGATAGAGCTCGGCGAAGCGGCGGACGGTGACCGCGCCCCACGCGTTGGCGGGGGTGGTGTCCCAATGGCCCTTGCGCTGGCGCTGTGCGACGCCGACCATCAGCTTGCCCGCGTCATCTTCCCAGCCCTTGCGGCCGAGCACGGCTTCGAGCGCCTTGATCGCCATTTCGTCGCCGCTGGTCATCATCCACCACGGCGCCTTCGCATCGTCGACGAGGTCGAGGCGCGTGCCTTCGTAGACGAGGCGCTTCCTGAGTTCGGCTTCGGCCGCGGTGCGTAGCGCGGGTGCGCCCCGCACGCCCGGCGTCTTTTCGATCGCGACGAGCCAGTCGGCGAGCGTGCCGGTCGCCATGTCGACCGGCGCGACGTCGATCGCGGCGACGAGGCTCGCGCTCGAGGCATTGTTGCGCGCGAGCGCCGCCAAGGCCGCGATGCGGACGGGGCGGATGTCCCACGGGCCATAGCCCTTGCGCGTCAGACGCCCTTCGACGACCGCCTGCAGCGCCTTGACCATCTTGGCCTTCGACGCCTCGGGGATCGCGAAGCCGTTCGCGGCGGTCACGCTCATCACATAGGCGGTGAGTTCGATCGACCCTTCCATCCGTTCGTTGGGCCAGTAACGCAGCAGCCCGTCGTCATCGAGGTAGGTCGGCATCGCCCCGGCGAGCGCCTGCCAGCGCCCGACGTCGCCGAGCGCAACCGCGCGCGATGTCGACTGTTCGAAGCAGTTATACGGGTAGATCGCCATATAATCGCGGACGCCCGACAAGGGCGGCGCGAGCGTGCCGGCGAGCGCGACGTCGACGTAGCCGCCGGGCAACGCGCCCGCCGGGATCGCGATCGGCAGCGTCGTGTTCGGGCCGACGCGGAACAGGCTGGCCGCCCAGGTTTCGACCGGGATCGCGGGTTCGACCGTCTGCGCGAAGACGAGCCGGTCGCGCGCCTTGCCGCCCTTGGCCACCGCATCGACGGTCCATTCGATCGGGCCGGTTTGCTCGGGCGCGGTCATCGACCAGCTGATCGGCACCGCGCCGCCCGCGGGGATGGTGACGGTGAGCGGCGGCGCGGTCGCGACGGCGGGCGACAGCGTCGGGGTCGCGGTGACCTCCATCGGCTGATCGGTGCCGTTGCGCAGCGTGAAGCGCGCGTCATAGGTGTCGCCGGTGCGCACCAGTTCGGGCATGCCCGCGAAGACGCCGAGATCCTGCACGGTGCGGACGGTGGTTTCGCCGGTGCCGAAATATTGCGACCCGTCGGTCGCGATCGCGACGAGGCGGAAGCCCGAGAGATTGTCGCTGAGCGGGACGTCGACAGTCGCCCGGCCCTTCGCGTCGAGCGGGACATTGCCCTTCCATAGCAGGACCGGGCGGAAGTCCTCGCGCGTCAGGCCCGAAAGATCGCCGCCACCGCCGCCGCCGGGTTCGAGCGCCTTGCGGCCATAGTGACGCTTGCCGACGACCTGCATCTGCGCCGTCGAGGTGAGCACGTCGAGCGTGCGTTCGCCCATCATCGCGTTCAGCACTTCCCAGCTTTCGTTGGGGGCGAGCTGGAGCAGCGCCTCGTCGACCGCGGCGAAAGCGACGTCGGCGTTTTTGGGCGCCTTGCCGTCGGGGGTCTTGACCTCGATCGCGACCTTCGCGGTTTCGCGGACCGAATATTTCTCCTTGTCGGCCTTCACCTTGACGCCGAGCTGATGGCCTTCCCAGCCGACCTTGATGCGCGCGATGCCCATGCGGTAGCTCGGCTTGGCGAGATCGACGAGCGCGGTCGGCGGGGCGCCTTCGCTATTCTCGATCTTGAAGCCGACCGCGCGTTTCATCTTGCGGAACCAGCTTTCCTCGCCCGTCACGCGCCCGCGCACCGCCATCACCGAGACATAGACGTCGGGGGCGTAGGTTGCGGGAAGCTTGACCTTCACGACCGGGTTGGTGCCCTTCAGCGGCACAACGAAGCTCGACAGCACGCCTTCGCGCTCGACGGTGACGAGCGCGGTCGCTTCGCGGAACGGCATGCGGACCTGGAAGCTCGCGGTGTCGCCCGCGGCATAGCGCGGCTTTTCGGCGATCACGTCCATGCGGTCGCCATTGTCGCCGCCGAACCACCAGTCGTTGTCGCCCGCGAGCCACACCGAACGGACCGCGCGCGCTTCGTTGCCGCCCTCGTCCTGCGTCGTCGCGACGACGGTGACTTCGCCCGAAATGCCGGGCGCCATCGCGCAGCTCGCGCGGCCGAGCTTGTCGGTCGTCGCCGAGCAATTGGCGGCGAGCTTCGTTGTGCGCATCTGGTTGTCATAGGCATAGAAGCCGCCGATCAGCCGGCGCCGCGCGGTGATGATCTCGCGGTTATAGAGCGCGACCTGCACGCGCTGGCCGCTGATCGGCTTGCCATCGAGGTTCAGCGCGATGAAATTGAGGCGGAGGTCATTGTCGCGCATCAGCCAGCCGTCGGTCTTGAGCCCGAGGCGGACGGCGGAGGGGTAGAGGGTGATGCGGCGGCTCGACGTCAGCGTCTCGCCATTCGCATCTTCATAGTCCATTTCGGCGGCCATCAGCGTCGGTTCGGTGATCGGCTGATCGACCGTGACATTGGTCGTCGCGGCGCCATTGGCGTCGAGCTTGAGCGGCACCGAACGCGCGAGCGGCAGTTCGGCCGAAGGTTCGTCGCCGCTGTCGTCGAGCTGGACGACGCCTTCCTTCACCGGCTGGCCGTCGAAATCCCAATCCTTATAATCCTCGGGCGGTGACCAGCTCGAGCGGAAATTGGTGCGCAGTTCGACCGGGATATTGGGCGCGGGGCCGCCCGAGAGATAGCCGACGAAGAGGTTGAGCGGGACGGCGGCGGGGCGGACGAGCGCGGTCTTCGGGCCGGTGATCGTCGCCTTCATCGTCGGCAGGCGATATTCATCGACCTTGACCGACTGGCCCGACCAGATCGTCTTGTCCTCGCCGTCCTTGTCCTTGGTGACGAAGACGAGTTCATAATCGCCCATGGGGGCCGAGGCGGGGACGTTCCAGACAGTCTCGCCGCTGCCGGTCGCAGCGATGGCGAAGGGCATTTCGAATTCGGTGTCCGAGCCGCGGTGGACGAGGCGGAGCTTGCCCGACAGCGCTTCGGGGGTCCGGAAGCCAAGGCCGACCGGGCGGCGGAGCAGATGCTTCATGTGAACCGTCTCGCCCGCCTGCACGAGCGCGCGGTCGAAGACGGTGTGGAGGATGTCGCTGCGCTCCGACCAGCCATAGGGGAGGTCGAAGTCATAGGGGCGGATGCCGTTGCCCCAGTCGGTGAGCGTGAAGCTGAAATCGTCGCCCGAGCGCGCGCTGACCATCAATGCATGGCCTTCGCTTTTCGCCATGTCGGGCGTTTCTTCGCAGCTCGAATAGGTTTCGGGCTCGGGCAGCCCGCCCGCGAAGGCGAGGCGGCCGGCCTTGTCGGCGGTGCCGCGCGCGAGCAGGCGGCCGGTGCAGCTGTCGGAGACGCGGATTTCGGCGCCTGCAACGGGAAGGCCCGTGTCAAGCGACGTCACCCACGCAAGCGAGCCTTCGCGGCCCCATTTGAAATGCACCGCCATGTTGGTGACGAGCGCGGCGGTCGCGACATAGCGCGTCGATTTGCGGCCGAGCAGCGCGGCGCCGAGTTCGGGGCTCGCGATCTCGACGACGTGAAAGCCCTTTTCGCCGAGCGGGATGCCGACGACCTCGAATTCCTTGCCGCCCGCGGCAGGCGCGAGCTGCATGTCGCGGCGTTCGCCGCCGGCAGGGGCATCCGCGAACACCGATTTGGTGCCGGTGTAATTGACCGTGACGTCCTTGCCGGCAGCGTTCTTTTCCTCGCGATAGTCGGTGTCGTCGGCGTCATCGACACGCTTCAGCCAGCGCGCGATCGCGGCATCGTCGTCGCCGACCTTGAGCGCGGTCGCGGGCATTTTGAGGTTCGCCTGGACGAGCGAGCTTTCGACCCCGCGCACGGTTACCGGCAGCACGCCGCCTTCGCCGGCTTCGAGGATGCCGAATTTGGCGGCAAATTTGACGAGCGGCGGGGCGCGGTCGATGTGGAATTTCAGCGGGAAATTCGACTGGTTCTGCAGCTTGCGGCCGCTCTGGTCGGTGACGTCGGCGGGCAGCACGAGCGTCGCGTCGACATTCTGCGGCAGCGGACCGGTGAAGCGGACGCTCGTCAGCCAGGCGTCATTCTTGTCGTCGTCATCGATCTTCGGCGTCAATTTCTTGCCGTCGGCGGTGTTCAGCGTCGCGGCGAGAACGCTCTCGCGCGATACCGGCGAGGCGAAGCTGAGCGTCACATCCTTGATCGGGTTGCAGCCCGCCTGCGGGTTGATCCGGCTGCACGACATTTTCGCGGTGAAGGCGGGGCGCACGTCATGGTCGAGGCGCTGGTCGCGCCCCGCGGTGCGGCCCGGAACGCCGGCTTGCGAAATGCGCGCGTCCCAGACGAGCGCCATCTCGCGTCCCGGGGGCAGCGGGCGGCGGCATTTGACGGGGACGATGCGGTCGAGCGCGGCCTCGCGATCGGCGCCCGCGGCGGGGAAGCGCTGCGGCAGGCCGGCGTCATAGGTGAAGGACTGGCGCGACCAGTTATTGTCGCCGAGGCCGGTCAATATCTCGGTCGCGGTGTCGCGTGGCAGGACATCGACGGGGATTTTCTCGCCGATGCCGTCGACCGCGCAATAGGCGAAGCGGCCGACCGAGGCGCGGTCGGCGGCGACGTTGGTCGCGACGAGGAAGATCTGCTGTTCCTCGATATCGCCGTCCATCCCGCCCGCGAGCACGGCGCGCGCCGAGGGGCCGCCGGTGTCGAGCGCAAAGCGGCTGTTGCCCGCGACCGAGACGCCGCGCGCAGTCTTGAGCCCGTCGCGCAGCTCGACATGGCAGGCGAGCCCGCCGGGAAGCGGTTTATCGAATTCGAGCACCCAGGTGCGCGTGTCGACCCAGCGGCCCGACGAAGGGAGTTTGCAGTCGTTGGTCGCCGGCGCCGGCGCGCGGGGGTCACCGAGCGGGACCATGTCTTCGGAGAAGCGCAGGGTGAAGCGCGTGATCGTGCCGTCGCCGGTGCCCGAGCTGCCCGGGGTCGCGAGTGTGACCTGCGGGACGGTGTCGGCGGCGGTTGCGGCCATCGCGAGGGTGAGGGGCAGGATCAGCGCCAGTTTTGCCTTGCCGGCCAATATAGTAGCCAGCGCGCGCCATCCCTTGCCCATCGTCAACTCCCCGTTCGGTCCGAACATCTATCCTGCTGGAAACAGGGGACAGAGTCCACCCGTTGCCGCATATCGCACACGGTTAGTCGCGGTCCGGGAAATTGCTGTGACCGCCGTCATAGACGGCGCCGAAAGATCAGCGCGCGAGCATCGGCCCGAGCGGCTGTCCCGCGAAGATATGGACGTGGAGGTGCGCGATCTCCTGGTGGCTGTCGAGGCCGACGTTGGCGAGCAGGCGATAGCCGGGGGCGACGAGGCCGGCGTCGCGCGCGACCTTGCCCACCGCGCGGACAAAGCCCGCGATTTCGGCGTCGCTGCCGCGCTCGGAGAAGTCGTCCCAGCTGACATATGCCCCCTTGGGGATCACGAGGATGTGCAGCGGTGCCTGTGGGTTGATGTCGTGGAAGGCGAGGGCGAATTCGTCCTCATAGACCGTCTTCGACGGCAGCTCGCCGCGCAGGATGCGTGCGAAAATATTGCTGTCGTCATAGGGGAGGGTCGCGTCGATCGGCATGCGGAGTTCCTTATTGTCGGCCGGCTTTTTCGGTGTGGCCCGAGGTGCCGTGGCGGCGGTCGAGTTCGGCGGCGATCATGTCCCAGCTGAGGCCGCGCTCGGCGAGCAGGATTGAGAGGTGGAAGACGAGGTCGCTCGCCTCGCCGATCAGTTCGGGGTCGTCCTCGCTGACCGCGGCGATGACGGCTTCGACGGCTTCCTCGCCGAGTTTCTGCGCGATCTTGCTGCGGCCTTTCGCGGCGAGGCTCGCCACGTAGGAGGCTTCGGCCTCGCCCGCCGCGAGCCGGTCGTGGATGACCGCTTCCAGCCGTCCCAGCGTGTCGCCCATTGCCTTGCTCATCGCCCGATCCTTTCACGCCCGACCTTGGCAGCGTGCCTAGCCGCGCCGCGCGGCCGCGACAAGCACGCGACGCGCCAGCGAAAACTTACCGCGACGTAAACCATATCGAAACGCCTTTTCGCGTAATTTCCGCCCTGCCGGGGGGCGAGATCAACTTTATAAATCGGACGAAGATTATGAAAATGGGCACCAACCCCTCGGTGTTTCTGACTGTGACAGCCTCGGTGATCGCGCTCGCGGCTTCGCCCGCGACGGCGCAGACGAGCGGCGACGAAATTATCGTCACCGGCTCGCGCATCGCGAAGAGCGAATTCACGAGCGCCGACCCGATCCAGGTCATCGACCCTGAGAGCGCGAAACTGCAGGGGCAGGTCCAGCTTGCCGATGTGCTGCGGTCGACGCCGGCGGCGCAGGGATCGATCCAGATCACTTCGGCGATCTCGAACCGCTTCGTCGCCAATGGCGGCAACGATGTGCAGACGGTGTCGCTGCGCGGGCTTGGTGCCGAGCGGACGCTCGTGCTGATCAACGGCCGCCGCGCGGGCCCCGCCGGGATCCGCGGCGCGGTCGCGCCGTTCGACCTCAATGTCCTGCCGCTGTCGGTGGTGCGCCAGGTCGAGGTGCTCAAGACCGGCGCCTCGTCGATCTATGGCTCGGACGCGGTCGCCGGCGTGGTCAACATCCTGACCCGTAACGATCTCGACGGGTTCGAGGGCGGCGGCTTTTCGTCGATCACAGAACATGGCGGCGGCGAGAGCTATGGCGCCGATGCGAGCTTCGGCAGAAAGTTCGATCGCGGCCACATCTTTGCGACGGTCGATGTTTTCCGCCGGCAGAATCTGACGCGCCGCGATCGCGGCTTTCTCTTCTGTTCCGAAGAATATCTGAGGCGCGAGGCCGACGGCAGCCGCGCCGATATCGTCGATTTCCGCACCGGCCGCCCGGCGTGCAGCAGCACTCAGGGCAACCAGATCGCCTTCAGCGACTTTTCGGGGGTCAACCAGAATGGCGTCCCGACCTTTGGTCCCGGGCTGATCGCGCCGAACGGGCAAGCGATCCTGTCGGGCCAATATGGCAGCGAGTTCGCGGGGGTCGGCATCCCGATCAATGCGTATAACCGGATCGGGGTGTTCGGGCCCGCCAATTTCTTCGGGGTCAATTTCGACGGCCCGTCGACTGGCGCGCTCAACCAGTTCGAGCCGGCCGAGCAGGATTCGGACGTGTTTTCGGGCGTGCGCCGGATCAGCGCCTTCGTCGAGGGCGCCTATGATGTGACCGAAGGCATCACCGCCTATGGCGAATTCCTGTTCAGCAACCGCAAGTCGCATAATAATGGTTTTCAGCGGATCGAGCTCCAGCAATTCACCGGCGCGTCGATGCTGCCCCGCTTCCTGTGCAACCCGGCGGCGAACAATTGCAGCCCTAACGACAGGGGCGATCCGTTCAACGCCGAGTTCGGCGGCAACATCATCCTGCGCCCGCGCGTGCTGGTGAAGACCGAAAGCCACGCCGATGTCGATTATTATCGCGGCGTGTTCGGTCTGCGCGGCGAGATCGGCGGCGGGTGGAAGTGGGATGTGAGCGGCCAGCACAGCCGTTCGGATGCGCGCTATACGCAGGACGTCATCTATCAGGACGCGCTCGCGTCGCAGACTTTGCGCACGCGTTCGTGCGTCGGCACCACGACGGCGATCCGCGGTGTTCCGTGCATCGATATCGACTTTACCGACCCGCGCGTGCTGCGCGGCGATTTCACGCCCGCCGAGCGTGCCTTCCTGATGGGCCGCGAGACGGGACGCACGCTATTCAAGCAGACCTCGGCCGAGGCGTTGCTGACGGGCAAGCTGTTCAACCTGCCCGCGGGGCCGGTCGGCGCAGCGTTCGGGGCGAATATCCGCCGCGACGAAATCAACGACACGCCGGGCGAAGCGACGCTTGCGGGCAATGTCGCCAACTTCACGACCTCGGGCATCACCGCGGGGCGCACCGTGTCGAAGGAAATCTTCGGCGAGGTCGAGGTGCCTTTGCTCGAAGGCGTGCCGATGATCGAGCGGCTGACTTTGTCGGGCGCGGCGCGCTACACGCATGTCGAGGCGACGCGCCGCGACGGGGTCGAGGACAAGTTCAGCGACACGACGTGGAAGGTCGGCGCCGATTGGGCGGTGACCGACTGGCTGCGCTTCCGCGGCACCTGGGGCACCTCGTTCCGCGCGCCCGCGCTGTTCGAGCTGTTCCTCAACGACCAGACCGGCTTTCTCGGCCAGCAGACGATCGATCCGTGCGTCCAGACCGCCGCGCGGCTCGCTTCGGGTGCGATCAGCCAGCGCATCTTCGACAACTGCGCCGCCGACGGCATTGCTCCCAATTTTGCCGGCGGGATCCGCCCCGCGACGATCGTATCGGGCGGTGGTATCGGCCGGCTTCGCCCGGAAACCTCGACCGCCAAGACGGTGTCGGTGATTCTGACCCCCGATTTGTCGGGCGCGCTTTGGGGCGGGCTCCGCACGCGGCTTGCGGTCGATTATTTCGACATCGAAGTGAAGGACGAGATCACGTTGCTCGGCGCCGGGAATATCCTGCGCGGATGTTATGATTCCGATGTCGCCGACGAGCCGCTGTGCGGCCTGTTCACACGCGTGACGGCCGGTCCCGACGCGCGGAGCGTCGCGACGGTGACCGACCGCTATGTCAATATCAGCCGCCAGCGGAACCGCGGTGTCGACCTGTCACTCGCGGTCGATCAGGACCTCGGCAACTTGGGCTCGCTCGCGTTCCGCGCGCAGATGACCTGGCAGGTGAAGGACAAGGTTTCGCTCTTCCCCGGCACCGAGGTCGACGACAATGGCAAGATCGGCAACCCGAAGTGGGTCGGCGATTTCAACCTTGGCTGGATGAAGGATGGCTGGACGCTCTTCTACGGGCTCGATGTCACCGGCGCGGCGTCGAATGAGGAGGATCTGCTCCGTGCGCAGGGCGGCGATGCGTGCCGTACCTCGGGCTTCCGTCCGGGCGGGCGTTTCTGCCCCGACGTCAGCGTGCCCGCGACCTTCTATCACTCGCTGTCGCTGAGCCGCGACGTTGCCGAGCGATTCCGCATCACGCTGGGGGTCGCGAACCTGTTCGACACGCCGCCGCCGCGCGTGTCGACCGTCGTTACCGCGACGCCGCCGGTGATCGGGCAGGCCCCGACATTCGGCACGCAGTACGACTATCTCGGCCGCCGTTTCTTTCTGAGCGTGCGCGGTAGCCTGTAAGCCTCTGGACAAGCCCGCGCTCCTCTGGTGAAGCGCGGGCATGTCCGAGGTCAAACTGCATCCCGACTGGCTCGCGCGCATCGGCGGCGAGTTCGAGCAGCCCTATATGGCGGCGCTCAAGGCGTTTCTTGGCGCCGAGCGCGAGAAGGGCAAGGCCATCTATCCGCGTCCGCGCGACTGGTTCGCGGCGCTCGACGCGACGCCGCCGCAGGATGTGCGCGTCGTGATTTTGGGGCAGGATCCCTATCATGGGCCGGGACAGGCGCATGGGCTGTGCTTCTCGGTCCAGCCGGGGGTGCGCACGCCGCCGAGCCTCGTCAACATCTACAAGGAAATGCAGAGCGATCTCGGCATAGCGCGTGCCGCGCACGGCTATCTCAAGCATTGGGCCGAACAGGGCGTGCTGCTGCTCAACAATTGCCTGACCGTCGAGAGCGGCATGGCGGCTTCGCATCAGGGCAAGGGGTGGGAGAAATTCACCGACGCGGTGGTTGCGTCGGTTGCCGCCGATCCGGTGCCGAAGGTCTTTATCCTGTGGGGCAGCCATGCGCAGAAGAAGGCGGCGAATGTGCAGGGGCTGGGGGCGGGCAGCCCGCACCTGATCCTGCGCGCGCCGCATCCCTCGCCTTTGTCGGCACACAACGGCTTTTTCGGATCGCGGCCATTCAGCCAGGCCAACGCCTTCCTCGAAACGCATGGGCGGGGTGCGATCGACTGGCGGCTGCCCGAAACGGCGGATATCGCCGCCGAATGAGCTTGCTTGCCGACCCGCTGACTTTGTTCGTGCTCGCCATCGCGGTGATCCTGCTCGGGCTCGCCAAGGGCGGACTGTCAGGTGTCGGCGCGCTCGCGACGCCGCTCGTCGCGCTGGTGCTGCCGCCGACGATCGCCGCCGCGCTGCTGCTCCCGATATTGATCGTGCAGGACGTCGTCAGCGTCTGGTCGTTCCGCAAGACGTGGGACGGGTGGGTCATCGCATGGATGCTTCCCGGCGCCGCGGTCGGGATCGCCGCGGGCTATGCCTATGCCGAGCGCGTCGACGAGGCGAAGCTGATGGCGGCGCTCGGCGCGATCACGCTGGCGTTCGGCCTCTATCGGCTGTGGGTCGAGCGCGGCGGACGTGTTGTCGCGGCGTCGACCTCGCCGGGCTGGGTCGGCAGCCTGTTCGGGGTCGCGACGGGCTTCACCAGCCAGATCGCGCACGCCGGCGGGCCGCCGTTCCAGATGTGGGTGACGCCGCGGCGCTTGCCGCATCTCGTCTTCGTCGGCACCAGTTCGATCCTGTTCGCAGCGATCAACTGGATGAAGGTGCCCGCCTATATCGCGCTTGGCGCCTTCCCGCACGAGGTGCTCGTCGCCGCCGCGTTGCTGATGCCGCTCGCGATCGTTTCGACCCTGCTCACCGTACGCTGGCTGAAACGGATCGATGGCGCGCGTTTCTATGTCCTCATCTACCTGTTGATGGTGCTGCTCGGCGCCAAGCTGGTCTGGGACGGGCTGGCGGGATAAGGGGCGACGCGGGGCGGCAAAGGGCGTAGACTGACCGCGGCGGGCACAGGCGTCCGCCGCCTTCCAAGGTATTGACCATGGCCAAGAGCCAGAAGAAATCGAACCGCGAAACCCGCAAACCCAAGGCGGAAAAGCCCAAGAAGCCCAATGCGAGCAATCCGTCGACCAAGGTCGGCGTGGTCGCCGGGCTCGACAATATGAAGAAATAGGCGCGATGGTTCAGGCACGGTGGAATGGCGCGGTGATCGCCGACAGCGACGATACGGTCGTCGTCGAGGGCAATCATTATTTTCCGCGCGGCGCGGTCGACGCGGCGCTCTTGTCGGACAGCGCGACGACGAGCCTGTGCCCGTGGAAGGGCGTCGCACATTATCACCATGTCACGGTGGACGGACAGGTGAACGAAGACGCCGCCTGGTATTATCCCGATCCCAAGGAAGCGGCGGCGGCGATCAAGGATCGCATCGCCTTCTGGAAGGGCGTCGCGGTCGGCTGACCGCTTTCTTCCATGTCCACGCCGGTCCAAATCCTCGTCGATGCCGACGCTTGTCCAGTGAAGGACGAGATCTACCGTGTCGCGTGGCGGCACGAGGTGCCGGTGAAGGTCGTGAGCAACAGCCGGCTGCGTGTCCCCGACCATGTGTTGATCGAGCGGATTATCGTGTCGGACGGTTTCGACGCCGCCGACGACTGGATCGCCGAGGCGGCGAATCCGCAGAGCGTCGTGGTTACGGCCGACATATTGCTCGCCGACCGCGCGCTGAAGGCGGGGGCGGCCGTGCTCGGCCCCAATGGCAAGCCCTTCACCATGGCGTCGATCGGCCCCGCGATCGCGACGCGCGCGATCATGGCCGACCTGCGTTCGGGAATGGGGGACGGAATGGGCGGGCCGCCGCCCTTCTCGAAGGCCGATCGTTCGCAATTCCTGCAGGCGCTCGATAGCGCGCTGGTGCGGCTCAAGCGCCAGGTGTAAATTTCTTTCGTTTCTTTCCAATGCTTTGTGAAATTTGTTCGGCTGAGTGATGGCGATCACGGCCGGGTGATCGGCTGTGCGTCATAAGCGGGGCATCGGAGACGACCCGAGCCCAATTCGAACCAGATCAACGAATGTGAAAAGGAAGAGACGATGACCAAGAAGATGATCCTCGCCCCCGTGCTTGCCCTCACCGTTGCCCTGTCGGCGACCCCGGCGATGGCGCAGTCGGCGCAGCCCGCACAGGGCGGCATGACGGTGACGTCGAACCCGGTGCAGATCCTGATCGGCCTGCTGCTCCCCGCGGTGCAGAAGGTCCGCGAAGCCGCGGCGCGCTAAGCCCGATACCAATTTTCGTCTCCGGGCCGGCCCACCACGCCGGTCGGGAACACAGCCCTCCCGCCCCTGCGACCCAGGCGGGAGGGCTGTCTTGATTCCGGTGGCCTTAAGGCGATCAATTCCCCGCGCGCCGGTGCATGACGAAGGCGAGTAGCAGCACGACCGAGATCACGCCGACCAGCATGCCCGCGGTGGTCGTGACCATCGTGATCGAACCCGCCGGATCGTTCGAATTCCACGCCCCGCTTTGCGTCCGGTCGATCATCCACCACGCGCCGGCGACGACGATGAGGTCGAGCAGGACGAGCCCGATCAGCGCGCGCGTCGATTTTTTCATGAAATTCCCCTCCCGAAATCCCGCCAGCGTTCTTCGCTGTCAGGTCATTGCCGGGCATGGTAGCTTCGGGTCTCGCGAAATTCTACAGGAGTCGGGATCATGGCGGCGCTTCCTACGGTCATCCTCGTGCACGGCTTTTGGGGCGGCGCGGCGCACTGGGCAAAAGCGATCGTCGAGCTCGACAAGCTGGGGCACAAGGGCATGCGCGCGGTCGAATTGCCGCTGACTTCGCTTGCGGGCGACGCGGCGCGAACGCGGCAGATCGCGGCGCAGGTCGATGGACCGGTGCTGCTCGTGGGGCACAGCTATGGCGGCGCGGTGATCACCGAGGCGGGGACGGCGCCCAATGTCGCGGGACTCGTCTATATCGCCGCCTTCGCACCCGATGCGGGCGAAAGCCCCGGCGCGCTGACGCAGCAGCATCCGCCCGCGGGCGCGTCGAATCTGGCGCCCGACGGCGACGGCTATCTCTGGATCAAGCCCGACAAATTTCACGAAAGCTTTTGTCAGGATGTGAGCGCCGACGAGGCGCTGGTGATGGCGGTGACGCAAAAGGCGCCGCTCGCGTCGACCTTTGGCGAGGCGATAAGCGATCCGGCGTGGCGGGTGAAACCGAGCTGGTATCAGATTTCGAGCGAAGACCGCATGATCGACCCCGCGAACCAGAAGGCGATGTCGGATCGGCTCGGCGCGCGCAAGATCATCACGCTCGACGCGGGGCATGCGTCGCTCGCCTCGCGTCCGGCCGAGGTCGCGGCGCTGATCGACGAGGCGGCGCGCAGCCTCTAGGGTCAGGACCCTAGTTGACCCGCGCCGCGGCGAAGGGCAGCATCGGACAATGGCGCGCCAATATACGACCTTTGCCGAATTCTGGCCCTTTTACCTGCGCGAGCATAGCAAGGCGTCGACGCGCGCGCTGCATTACGTCGGGACGAGCCTCGTCGTGCTGATCGCGGTGGTCGCGGTGGTGGCGGGACGCTGGGGCTGGTTGATTGCGCTGCCGGTCGCGGGTTATTTCTTCGCGTGGGTTGCGCATTTCGGGGTCGAGAAGAACCGGCCCGCGACCTTTACCTACCCGATGTGGAGCCTCGCCGCCGATTTCAAAATGTGGGCGTTGTGGCTGAGCGGGCGGCTGGGGGCAGAACTCGACAAGGCCGGGGTCGTGCGGGAAAATCGATCAGACTGACCGAAGGCACCCTCTGGTATTTATTGCGAATCATTCTTAACTAGAGCGAGTTCGCATTTGCTGGAGACGGGCCATGCCCACCGATCTTATCAAGACCTTCACCTATCTTACGATCCACCTGACGATCGGGTTCAGCGTCGCCTATGTGATGACCGGGTCGGTCGCGCTCGCGGGCGGGATCGCGATCATCGAGCCCTGTATCAATGCTGTCGCATTCTTCTTTCATGAAAAGGCGTGGAAGCGCGTGGGCGCGCGGCGTAAGCTGCTGCCCGCCTGAGAACGCGAGTCCCGGGCCGCTTTTCCGTTTACTCCCCCGACCCCACCAAGGAGATACGATCATGACCGTCAATCGCGCATCGGCCCGCTACGAAGGCTTCGGCAAGGAGGGCAAGGGATCGATCACGACCAAATCGGGCGTGCTCGATAAGCAGCCCTATGGTTTCGGGACGCGCTTCGAAGGGCAGCCGGGGACCAACCCCGAGGAGCTGATCGCCGCGGCGCATGCGGCGTGCTTCACGATGGCGCTGTCGTTCGGCCTCGCGCGCGCGGGCTATTCGGGCGACACGCTGGAGACGAGCGCGGCGGTGACGCTGGAGCAGCAGGACGGCGGCTTCACGATCACCAAATCGGCGCTGACGCTGACCGGCAAGGTGCCGGGAATCGGCGCCGAGGAATTCGCGAAGATCGCCGAAGAGGCCGAGAAGAATTGCCCGGTGTCGAAGCTGCTCAACTGCGAAATCACATTGGAGCACAATCTGGAGGCTTAAGCGGCGCGCCGCAGCGGTGCGGGCAGTTCGTCGGCCATGAAGCCGAAGCTGCCTTGCGCCGGGGGCTCCAATGTCCAGCTTTGCAGCACGCGGTGGCGGCGATGGCCGATATGACTTTCGATGAGCACGAGGTCCTGCGGCGCCCAGTTCCATGCGATCGGGACGGGGTCGAATTCGCATGTCCCATAGCCGAGCGTGATGTGCGGGCGGAGGCCGGATTTGCGATGCATCGGCTCGATGCGCTGCGCCGCGAGGCGCGCGACAATCGCGTCATAGGTCTGGCGGATCGCGCCGGTGCTGCCGGCGGTGATCAGTTCGGCGCCCGCGCCGCGTGCGACGATGCGCCCGAAGGGGATGGGGGCGGCGGCCGGGAGACCGGGGGTGAACGCCTTGGCGACCTGACCGCGCAGGAAAGGTTGCGGCTCGATCGTCTCGGCGATCGTACAGAGCGTCAGATGGTAAAGCTGGGGCTTCAGCCCCGCAAACAGATCGCCCGAAACGGGCGGCAATTGGCGCGCGAGCCAGCCGGCGCGGTCGGCATTTACCTGAAAACCCAGGAAATAGCGGAACATCGGGTCCATCGTCCATTCCTCCGAATCGGATCAATGTTCCTATTATGTTCTCATCGAGAGTGAGAGTCGAATCCTTCTCGCTATTCGCGCTCGATCGCCATGCGCGTCACATGGATATAGGTCGCCTGCCAGCTGTCACCATGACGCTTGAAAATATCGGTGAAGCGGATGCGGACGCGAAAGGGTTTGCCCGCCGAGCGGCCCGACAGGATCGTCTCGGCGCTCGCGAGACCCGCCTCTTCGCCGAGCGGCAGGATCACGCGATCGCTGAGCGTGACGGGGTCATAATCATCGTCGGCGCCGGTCCAGCCGTCGATGAAAAACGCCTTTCCATACCGTTTCCCGCTGCCGTCGATAAAGACGAGATCGTCGGCGACCATGCGGTCGAGCGCGGCACGATCCTGCGCGATCTGCGCCGCGTCGAAGGCATCGGCAAAGGCGCGCAAGTCCGTGGCAGCATCGCGTGCCTGGGCCGGGGTCAGGATCAGCATCGAGGCGATGGCGACCGCGCAAGTTTTTCGCATGTTAGAACCCTTGTTGCGGCCGGCCGGCACGCCCTGACCTGTCGTCATTCCTTCGTGTTGGAAGGCGGGGTTTTGCCGCCATCCGTACGCTCCATCTCCCGTTCCATGACACGGCCAATTTCGGAGCGCTGCGACGGGGCGTAGAGATTGCTGGGGCTGGAATAAAGCCCCTTCAGAAAGCTGAAATCCCATTGGGTCAGCGTGACCGGCACTTCGCTGTCGGCCGCGGCGTCGAGCACCCGCAGGATCGTCGAAGGCGCCGACGCGTCGATCCGCGCCGGGTCGATCCGTGCCAAAGCGCGCATCGCCGCATAATCGGCGAGTTGGGTGGTCGAGAGTCCCTCGATGGCCTTGCTCTCCACGACCACGATCGCGGCCATGAACGCGGGCCGGGCCGGCGGGGTGATGCGTGATTGCGCCCGCGTCGAACGATTGATCGGGGTGCCTGCTTCGTTGAATATCGGCCTGCCGTCGCCGTTCACCATTGCCTGAATCTGCCATGCCGTCGCCGGGCCTGGCTGGGCCAAAATGCGCCTGACCTCGGCAGGGGATCGGTCGCCGAACATATAATAGCGTTTTTTGCCCAGCGCTTCCAGAAAGGCGGCTTTGTCCGGCGTGACCATGACCACCAGATTGGGTTTGCAGTTCGCCTTTGCCACTTTGAGTCCGACGCCTGCGACCACGGTCCGGATGCGTGCATCGACGGCTGCGCGTTGGGCGTCGGGCATCCCGAAGGCGCCGGGGCATACTGCCTTTTCGAACCGCCCGATCTGGCCACGCGGCGACGCCTGGGTCAGCGCACCGACGAAGCTTTCAATCTGTTTCTCGACACCGGTGACGACGATCGGTGCATCGCCCTGCGCAGCGGCGGGAACGGCGACAAGAGCCGCGGCGAGAAGCATGAAGCGCATGGGCGTCTCCTCCGGCATGGTCGGGTGGNCCACCCGACCATGACCAAAATCTTTTCGGCCGTCGCCGGCGCTTCGACAAGGTGCGGGCGCTTGGCGACGAGCGGGCGGACGGCTGGGCGCTATTGCGCCGGACGGCAGTCCTTCAACCAGATGACATGCTTATATTCGTCGAAATCCTCAACAGTGCCGGTCAGTTTGATGCTCTTGTTCGGCTTGAGCTGGAGCGAAAAAGCGGCCTGTCCCGGTGCCATGTAACAAACGATGTCGGTCTTGAACGGCGCCTGGTTCGGCAGCCGGATCGCCTGTTCATAGGGCTGGGGAATCTTGTAGCCGACGCGGAAATCCTTGCCGTCCTTGGTCACATAATCGACGAGCCCGTCGATCGTGAACTGCTTGCCCTTGTAGCGGGTGAGGATGCCCGCCGAATTGCGTTCGGTGTCTTTCGACACCTGCTGCGAGAAGCTCAGCGAGTTCATCTTCACCGGCGCGGCGGCGACGGTTGTCGCGGTCGCGCCCTTCTTGGCGGCAGCGGCGCCGGCCTTGCCACCCTTTATCTGGTTCAGGATGCCGCACATTTCAGCCTTCGCCGCATCGCTGCCGACCGACTGGCCCGCGCGCAATTTCGCCTCCATCACCACCGTTCCGATTCCGCCCGTCTGCGTCGCGGTGATCTGGATCGGGAAGGCGCGCACGGTCCCCGTCATCGGCTGTTCGATCAGCATCGATCCATATTCGGCCTCGTCGGCCATGATGTCATAACCCTTGGCGGCGGCGAGCCCGCGCATCTGGCCGATCGCGACCGCGGGGGGCAGGTCGGCAACGGTCACCGCGGCGGTGAAGCGCAGCGCAGTAATCGGATTGCCCTTTTTGACGAAGGCTTCCTCGCAGGTCGCGGCGTTGGCGGTGCCGGTGGTGAGGAGAATGGCGGCCGGCGCAATGGCGATCGCGAGGCGGGAATAAGTCGTGGTGCGCATGAGTGGCTCCCTGAGATGTTCATGTTATGCGACTTATGTTGTGAGATGCATCTGCCGCAGTGTGTGGCCGCCTGCAATGGCTAAGTTCCCAATATGATGGCGCTTTGGAACGTCGGCGGGTTTCTTCGCCGGCCGGCTTGACCTCAACTGGGCTTCAGCTTTCATAACGCTGGACAGTTGATTCGCGAACGGAGCTTTGTTCATGCTGCACTATCCCGCTGCCACGCCTGCCGACCCCGTCGATAGCGATGCCGCCGCACCCGCTGCGGCTTTCCTGCCGCGTTATCTGGCGCGGATCGGTTATACCGGGCCGGTCGCGCCGACGCTCGATGTGCTCGCCGCGCTGCAGGCCGCGCATATCGCCGCCATTCCCTTTGAGGCGATCGACGCGCTGACCGGCGCGGGGATCGATATCGGGGCCGACGCGATCGACGCCAAGCTGATCGGCCAGCGGCGCGGCGGCTATTGCTTCGAACAGAATGCGCTGTTTCTCCGCGCGCTGCTGGCGATCGGGTTCGACGCCGAGGGGCTGCTCGGCCGGGTGCGCTGGATGCTGCCCGACGATGCCCCGCCGACCCCGCGCACGCATATGGTGGTGCGGGTGAAGCTGGGTGGGCGGCCCTGGCTCGTCGACGCCGGCTTCGGCGCGGCGGTCCCGCCCGCCCCGCTCGCGATGGACAGCGAGGAGCCCCAGCCGACGCGGCACGAGAGCTATCGTGTCGTGCGGCATGGCGATATGTGGCAGGTCGCGGCGCTGATCGAGGGTGAGTGGCGGACGCTGTACCGGCTCGACCATGTCTCGCCACCGGCGATCGATTATGAAATCGGCAACTGGTACACCTCGGCGCATCCGGACTCGCATTTCCGGCACCAGCTGATCGCCGCGCGCACGACCGCCGACGCGCGTTATGGTCTGCGCGACAACCGGCTGACGACGCGGCTGACCGACGGGCGGCTCGACCGGCGCTACCTGACCGCCGACGAGATCGAGCGGACGCTGGCGGAGGTTTTCCTGCTGCCGGTGCGGGCGCACTGGCGCGCGGCGATCGAGCGCGCCGCGACGGCGGAGATCGCCGGCTAGGCGCGCGCGGCTTGACTCGCCGCGGCTATCGCGTTCTTTTGACGGCGAAACAAGGGAGCGCGAGTCCATGGCCGATAAAGCACCGGTGCTGCTGTCCGGCGGCAATCCGCAGATCGCCAAAGGCTATGGCGACGCGCCGGTGCAAGCCTATATCGCCGCGATGCCGGGGTGGAAGTCGCCCGTCTGGCGCCGGCTCGACAAGCTGATCGAGAAGAGCATTCCGGGGGTTGCGAAGGCGGTCAAATGGAACTCCCCTTTCTATGGTCCGCCGGGGCAGGGCGACGAGCCGACCCACTGGTTCCTGAGCATCCATTGCTTCGACAAATATATCAAGGTCGCCTTCTTTCGCGGCCAGTCACTCGATCCGGTGCCGCCGGTCGCGTCGAAGAGCGGCGACACGCGCTATTTCCATATCCATGAAGACGAGCCGGTCGACGAGGCGGCATTCGCCGACTGGGTGAAACAGGCGGCGGCGCTGCCGGGCGAGAAGATGTGAGGAGAAGGGCATGGCGGCGGATCTGATCGATGCGAAGATCGCGGGGCTCGGCGACTGGCGCGGCGACACGCTGGCGAAGCTGCGCACGCTGATCCATGCCGCCGACCCCGACGTCGAGGAGACGGTGAAGTGGCAGAAGCCGTCGAACCCGTCGGGCGTCCCGGTGTGGGAGCATGCGGGCATCCTGTGCACGGGCGAGACGTATAAGGACAAGGTCAAGCTGACCTTTGCCAAGGGCGCAGCGCTTGCCGATCCGAAGGGGCTGTTCAATTCGAGCCTCGACGGCAATACGCGGCGTGCGATCGATTTGTTCGAGGGCGACAGCGTCGATGAGGCGGCGTTCAAGGCGCTGGTTCGCGCCGCGGTCGAGGCGAATCTCGAGAAGCCGGCGAAAGCGAAAAAGTAGCGCGAAACAGGGGCGGCATCGGCCTGCCGCATCTCGCGCCGTCGGCTGCCGGTCGTGTCGCGGCAATGATCGCCGGCTAGGCCGCCCTGCAGAATCCGGGTTCGCCATCGGGCAAGGGCCAGCGGCCGTGCACGATATGGCGCGCCTCGCCGGTCACGCTTTCGACAAGCAGCATCTCCGCGGCGGTCCATTCGACCGGATCGATCGCTTCGGCGCCAAGCCCGTCGCCGCGATAGTTGATCGTGACGTGAAGCTCTGGCGGCAGGTTGAACCATTTGAAATCATGCCGGTGCAAATATTCGGCAAGCTGCCGCTGGAATTCCCACGCGGCCGTATGCGGTGTGGAACTTCGCAGCGTCGTCGCCTTGCGGCATTCGATCCGGTCGAACCGCACAGGGAAGGCGCCGGCGCCGAAATCGTCCAGCCCGCGGATCACCAGTTCGAGGAAGCCGGCGGGGGCTTCGGCCAGATCGACGAATGTCGCGAGCGTCATATGCAGCAGATCGACCCCGCGGCGCCGGTCGTTTCGAGGCAGGGCATCGATGCGCGCTGCGATGTCGGCCGGCGGCTTGACCATCAGATCGAGGGGGCGTCGTGCGAAAATCCTGCGTGGCATGATCGGTTCCTCTTGATGTCGAATCGACAGAGTGAGAAAGATCATGCCATTAGAACAAATGGCGAACAAATTCCAGTGCGGTCGGGCGGCACGCGGTTGAAGGTTCGCGCCGGGCGGCGCGGGTCGGGCGCGACCTTCACTTCGCGGGTTCACGCGGCTTCATGTGCCACATCGCATTGACGATGACCCATCGCTCGCCGAACTTGCCCATGTGGAAATAGTCGACGAACCACGGGGTTTCGACGCGCACCGCGGCGGCGTTGCCCGCGACGTCGAGTATCCTGCACGCGCGGTTCCACTCGGCGCGCGGGGTCTTGAGGGCGCCACCTTTGGTAAGGTCGACGAGTTCCTCGCGGCTCATGCGCTGGAGGCCGAGCCGCTCGTCGGGCGTGTCGCCGAGCACGCGGCGCTTGGCGAGGTCGGGGTGGAGCGCGCGCTTGACGCGCTCGGGATCGCCCTCGAGCTGGCCGTCGACATAGTCGAAACACGTCGCCTCGATCGCCGCGAGGTCGGCGGGGGATGCGGTGGATACGGGCGTTGCGGTCGCGGCGGCGAGGGTGAGCAGGGTCGTCAGCATGGCGGCTCCCGATGAGAATGGTACGCTCAGCCTAGCGCGCTTACCGCCCCTGTCACTCTCCTTCGTGTCACCCGCCGCAGCTAGCGGCAGCGCACATTGTCGCGGTCGATCGCGGTGCCGACCGCCGCGCCGCCGACCGCGCCAAGGATCGTGCCGAGCGTTTCGGAGCGGCCCGGTGCGATGACGTTGCCGATCACCGCGCCGGCAATGCCGCCGACGATGAGCCCGGTCGAACCGTCGTTGCGGCGGCAATAATATTTGTCGTCGCGGCCGCGATAGACGCGGTCGTTGTTCGACAGGCGGCGTTCGCGATAGCGGCGATCGGTGCGATAATATTGGTCGGCATAATAGCCACCGTGGCGCGGGTCGGGGCGGTCGTAATCATAGCGGCCATACTGGTCGTAATAGGCGCGGTCGTAATAGCCGTAACCGCCATCGTCATAATTCGAGGCGTAACCGTCGCCGGTGGTGGCACAGCCCGCCAGCGCGGTCGCGGCGGCGAGGGGCAGGATCATCAGCTTGTTCATCGACATCACTCCATCAAGGTCGCGTGCCGGGCCAAGCGGGCGGGGCATGCTTTGCCCCTCTGTCGGGATAAACCCTCAGGAGCGGGGGTGGGTTCCGCCCATCCTTCCGCTCAGGGCGCGGGCTAATCGGCGGTCTTCGCGCGATCGGGCGACCAGGCGACGGGTTCGAGCGTGCGTACCGCGACCGATTCGACATATTTGCCGTCGCGCGCCGCGGTTTCCTTCTTGATCGCGATCCATTCGGGGTCGGCGAGGAAGGCCGCCCACGCGGCGTCCATCGCGCTGACGTCGGGCCAGTCGAGGAGATAGACGAACTCGACCTTGTCTGCATGTTCGCTGCGCCAGATCGAGCGCACCGCAAAACCGTGGCGCGCCATGATGCGCAGCGCATGATCGCGGAACCGGTCGTGGAACACGCCCTCGTTGGCGCGCGGGATTTCGTAGATGCGAAGCTGTTGCAGCGGCGCGGGGTGGTCGGCGGCGAGCGCGACGGTGACCGGCGCAAGCGCGAGGATCGCGGCGATGGCGATGGCAGGAATGGAGGACGGCATGGCGGCTTCCTTGACGGGGGAGGAACGGGTCAGTCGATAATCGGCGCGCCCTCGGCCTGCAACCGCGCGAGATTGTCCTTCATCGCCTGCAGTATTTCGGGCGGGTGCGGTTCCCACTCGGCCACCTCGCCGACGATGCGCAGCGGGAAACGCGAGCGATAACTGCGCGTCGGGTTTCCGGGGAATTTCTTGTCGGTGAGGTTGGGGTCGTCGAACCAGTCGCCGGTGGGTTCGACGATATAGATGCGCTCGCGCCCGTCCCCCGCCGCGAGCTCGCAGCCCCAGATCGCGGACTCCAATGCGGCGGAGAAATAGATCCACGACATCGGCGCGGCCTGATAATTGCTGCCCCAACCCGCCGCGAGCAGGTCGCCGGTTTTCAGGTCGGCGCGGGTGCCGTGGTAGAAGGTCGCGCCCATATCGGGGCCGGTGGGTGCGGTGTCGGCCATCGGGTCAATATGCGTTGCGTTCGGTGCGGAGTGCGGCCTTGCCGTCCTTCCAGTTCACTTCGGCGGCGGGTTCGTCGGCCTTGCCGGGTACGAACAGTTCATAGACGATCGTGCCGTCGTCCTGCGTGCTTTCGATGACGCGCGCCGGGGTGAAGGCATCGGCCGCACCGCCGGCGGCGGCACGCACCGGGGCGGGCGCGTCGGCCCACGCGATATCGCGCTGCATCTCGACGACGCGGTATTTTCCCGCCTCCTCGATCAGGTCGAGCTCGACCGGGCTGCCGTCGGGGCGCGTGCCTTCGACATCGTAGAAGGTCTTGCCGCCCCGTTCCTTGCGCTCGGTTTCGGCGATTTTCATGCCGGGCACTTTGGCGAGCACCGCATCGCGCACGCCGGGCGGCAGGTCGGCTTCGGCGACCGTGCTGATCTCGGCCGTGGGCCCATCGGCGAGCACCGATTTTTCGGGCGCCCCGCCAGATGCTTCGGTGGGAGCCTCTGCCTTGCCGCATCCCGCAATTGCGAGCAGCGCGCCCGCGATCAGCCACGTCCGTCCACGCATTATGCTCTCCCGTCTCTGGTAACCGATGTCAGCCTATCGGCGACAAACGCGCGAGTCGACCCGGCGCGGCGCGAAGGTCATTCGACATCGTCCGACGGATCGAGCCGCACCACCCAGATCGGGCGTCCGTCGGGCGACAGCGAGATGTCGTGCGAGGGGACCATGTCGGCCCCGGTCTCGATCCAGCCGCGCCCGTCGCACTTGGCGCAGGGCACGCGGATCGAGCGGTGGCTGACGAGGTCTATCTGGCTGTTCCACTGGCCATGGCCGCTGCACACCGGGCACAGCAGGTCGAGGTCGCCGCTGCGGTGGCGCCGCGAAATGCCGTCGAACGCGTGCGGGTCGCCGGGGCCGGTGCAGGTGACGATGTTCGAGGGGTGGGACATGCGCGGGAGGATATGCCGGGGGGCGGCGGTTTGGCAATGCCGGGAGATTCCGGGCCGTCGCACCTCTCGACTTCAACCGGGCATCACGCCCTTCCCGGCCGGGCCATCGGCGTCAGGACCGGCGATGTTCCGGCCTGGATCTCGCCGATGATTTCAAAGCCGAAGCGCTGGTAGAGCGGTATGTTGCGCGGGTTCGAGCTTTCGAGATAGGCGGGGCGGCCGTCGGCGTCGATGCGCGCGATCGCCGCCTCCATCAACGCGGTGCCGAGGCCGCGGCCGCGATACGCCGGATCGGCGGCGATCAGCGGCAGATACCAGTGCGGCTCCTTGAGGTGGAATTGCTCCATCTGTTCGAAGAGCGCGTCCATTTCAGCCTTGCGGCTGGCGGGCGTCTGCTCGTCCATGATCGCGGCCATAAGCGCGCCGTCGGGCGCGACGCCGGGCGGCAGCCATGTCGCGACCGCCGCGCCGTCGTCGGCGACGAAAGCGCTATCATGCTCGAACGCCGCGCCGCCGAAGGCATCGAAAAATTCAAGCCGGCGGTCGAGATAGGTCGCGGCGTCGGGCGAGGCCCAGCGCGCCATCGGGTCGCCCGAAAAGCCGAGCACCAGCGTGTGGAGCAAGCGGGCCTTGTCCGCGGGTTTGCCGATCGTGATCCTTGCCATGTCTCGCGCTTCCTTTCCTGCCGCCTCCTTCGTGCCGCGCCGCGCTCAGCCGCCGGGTGGCGTCAGGGCCCAGCATCCGTGCTCGATATGCGTGGTCTTCCCCACAACGCTTTCGACCAGCAATATTTCCCGAACCGTCCATTCGATCGGCGGCATTTTCTCGGCGTTGAGGCGGTCGCCGCGATAGTTGATCGTGATGTGCGGTTCGGGTGTGGTGCCGTCCATGATCGGCGCCTTTTCGCGCAGCAGATGGTTCACCAGCGCCTTTTGAAACGCCCGCGCCTCCGCCAGCGGATCGCGCGTGCGCAGCGTCACCGCCTTGCGGTTCTCGATCCGGTCGAAGCGGAGCGGGAAAGGCGGCGCGGCGAAGCCGTCGAGCGCGGCGATGGTCGCGGGCAACCACTCGGGCGGCGCATAATGGAGGTCGTAGAGCGAGATGAGCGTGACATGGAGAAGTTCGGGGCCGCGTCCGGGATCGTTGCGCGGCAGCGCGGCGATCTGCGCCTGCACCTCCGGTGGCGGCTTGGCCATGACGTAGAGGGGGTTGCGGGCGCGCATGGGCGGGAGTGTAGCACGGAGCGGGGGCGAGGCCGACTGGCACTTGATCCGCGCCGTCCGTAGAGGGATTTAGAAAACTGTCGCCGTAATCGCTCGCCAATACTCAACTCATTGCACGGAACCAATCTTTAACTGTAAGCTGAAGTCTATCTACCTCGTCGGCGGCGAGTGGGCTGCAATGGGCGATAGGACCACGAAGAAGATTTAGACTATTCATGATCCGCTCCACGGCCCGCTTGCTGGAGAATACCGCTCCAAATACGTCCCAGTTGAACGTAATAATCACCGACAGCTCTCCGAAATTTGTGTAGTCCAATTCTTTGTCGGATCGCTGGCTAAATCCACTATCTTTTTCTCTCTGCATCCGATCATGAACATCTAAGACAATCTTCTCTGGTACAGATCCCGATGACCACCAAGATGCGCCAGATTTTTCAAGTAGGACCGCTGTTATTAAATCTCGGATCGACTGCTCTAAGTAGTAGAATAACTCATAATGAGCAGCCATTTCAGCGGCTTGGGCCCGAATATTTTGATCAAACTGAGGGTAATAGCTTGATGGATCGCCAATATCCGGCGGTACGTGGCCCAGTTCTATCGAGAAGCGACGCTCCAATTGTTTGAGATCGTCAGTCAGGAGGTATCCTGACATGCCAAAAGAACGAAGATGATCGTCGACCTTAGGCATCGTCGCTCGACAGCAAGTTTTCTTTTAGGCTCTTAAAAATAGCATTGAAAACAGCGATGTCGCTCGTCGCCGGCAGATTTAGATTGATATTATAGCCGACGCTCAGTCCAATTTTTCCAGCTGATCGCTCAGGTTGCGGTTTATCCCGCCCGGGAATTTCCGGAATTTGTTCCAACGGAGTGCCGCTCAAGCTGTCTGCTGAAATGTCCAGTTGTTCGGTCTTGTTGAAGTCGGCAAATTGCTTGATGCCTTTAATGCTCGAGAGAATGAGGTTTGGAGAACTAGAGTCGGCCGCCGCTCCCGTCTCTTCTAGTATAAGTCCCTTTATGTCCTTGTCTGAAAGCTCATGAAGGAATTCATTTCTTTTATAAAGCGGGGCGTATCCGAACTTCAAACTCTCTGCCGCAGCAGCTCCTCGCGTGGCACTATTCCTAAATTTGCGATAAATTTCAGAAGGCGTGCCATCGGGATTAACAAACCCGACCTTCTTTAAGAAGGATGTCATCTGATTGCCGGATCCGCCGGACACCTTCAGGATCGTTTTAACGAAGTTTTGTGTAACAGCGTCGGGCGTCGCGGCGGCAGCAATATTGTTTAGCGCCTTAGTGACATTTCCCGTTGCGGTGACATATGGTAGGTTCGCCATAATCCTCTCCCCAATCGGGCTAGCTTAGTCCTCACAATGGAATAGGCAAATCCTATATCAGAATTGGAATCTAGCTTTGGATGACGTCCACGATTCTTTGGGAAGTTAATTCTGCGAATCGTTTCAACTCATTACTGGAATTACGGTGACAGGTGCAACAACCCCCAATCCCTGTGGTCAGCTTACGTCTGGCGCGTGACCATATTCGGCGTAGAGCTCGAGCAGCCGCTCCGGGCTGATACTATCCTGCTGTGCTCTCGCTAATTCGTGACCCTCATCGTCGAGGCTGATCACCGGCCGTTGCCGCCCCAATTGCGGATGGACCCAGCAGCCCTGATTGATCGTCTCGGGAAAGCCCTTGAGGTTGTTCGAGAACCAGCCCCACCAGGGCCCCATGTCGCTGTATTTTCCGTCGTCGAAGCCATTGACATAGCGGTCGAAATTCTCGCGCGAGAGGGTCGACCAGACGCCGTAGCCGAACTTTTCGGCCATGCCGTGGACGGGGATATCGAAGACGCAGCGGACGAAGAAATGTTCGCCGCCGATCACGCAGAAATCTTCGGACAGGAAATCGCCGTCCGTGCGTAGCGCGCCATTGGGTTCAAGCTCTTCGGCCTTGCCCCAATGGTCGGGCGCGCGCGAGCCGATATCGAACATGCCGTGATGCTCGATATCGCAGCTCGCGCATTTCCATTTGGCGGATTGCAGGATTTCGAGCGCGGACGGCTTGCGCCGTCCGAACAATCTTCCGAACAAGCCCCCTGCCGCCATCAGTTGTGTTCGCGGCCACCCGCGCCCATATACAGCTCGCGCCCGGTTTCCTCATAAACCTCGCTCATCTGCGCCATGCCCTTTTCGGCCTCTTCGGCGGCGATGAAGCCCGCGCTGTCCTGATTTTGCAGCTTCGCGAACTCGCGCACTTCCTGGCTGATCTTCATCGAGCAGAATTTGGGGCCGCACATGCTGCAGAAATGCGCGGTCTTGGCGCCTTCGGCGGGGAGCGTCTGGTCGTGATATTGCTCGGCCGTGTCGGGGTCGAGCGACAGGTTGAACTGGTCGCGCCAGCGGAATTCGAAGCGCGCTTTCGATAGCGCGTCGTCGCGGACCTGCGCGGCGGGGTGGCCCTTGGCGAGGTCGGCGGCGTGGGCGGCGAGCTTGTAGGTGACGACGCCGACCTTCACATCGTCGCGGTCGGGCAGGCCCAGATGCTCCTTGGGCGTGACGTAACAAAGCATCGCGGTGCCGTACCAGCCGATCTGCGCCGCGCCGATGCCGCTGGTGATATGGTCGTAACCCGGCGCGATGTCGGTGGTGAGCGGCCCGAGCGTGTAGAAGGGCGCCTCGCCGCACGCTTCGAGCTGCTTTTCCATATTCTCCTTGATCTTGTGCATCGGGACGTGGCCCGGGCCCTCGATCATCACCTGCACATCCTGCGCCCAGGCGCGCTTGGTGAGCTCGCCCAGCGTATAGAGCTCGGCGAACTGCGCCTCGTCGTTCGCGTCGTAGATGCTGCCGGGGCGGAGGCCGTCGCCGAGGCTGTAGGCGACGTCATAGGCCTTCATGATCTCGGTAATCTCGTCGAAGCGTTCGTAGAGGAAGCTTTCCTTGTGATGCGCGAGGCACCATTTCGCCATGATGCTGCCGCCGCGCGACACGATGCCGGTCATGCGCTTGGCCGCGAGAGGGACGTAGGGCAGGCGGACGCCCGCATGGATGGTGAAATAGTCGACGCCCTGTTCGGCCTGCTCGATCAAAGTGTCGGCGAAGATTTCCCACGTCAGGTCCTCGGCGACGCCGCCGACCTTTTCGAGCGCCTGATAGATGGGGACGGTGCCGATCGGGACGGGCGAATTGCGGATGATCCATTCGCGCGTGTCGTGGATGTTGCGCCCCGTGGACAGGTCCATGACGGTGTCGGCGCCCCAGCGGATCGACCAGACCATCTTGTCGACCTCGGCCGCGACGTCGGACGCGACCGCACTGTTGCCGATATTGGCGTTGATCTTGACGAGGAAGTTGCGGCCGATCGCCATCGGCTCGCTCTCGGGATGGTTGATATTGCTGGGGATGATCGCGCGGCCGCGGGCGACCTCGTCGCGGACGAATTCGGGGGTGACATAGTCGGGGATGCTGGCGCCGAAGCTTTCGCCATCGCGCTTGTACTCGGCGAGGCGCGCGCGGCCGAGATTTTCGCGCTCGGCGACATATTCCATCTCCGGGGTGATGATGCCGCGGCGGGCGTAGTGCATCTGGCTGACGTTCTGGCCGGGTTTGGCGCGGAGCACCTTGCGGCGGACGTTGGGGAAGGCGGGGACTCCCCCAGAGCGATCCGGGCCGAGCTGGCCGTTATCCTCGGGCTTCACCTCGCGCTGGGTCACCTCTTCGACGTCGCCGCGGCCGCGGATCCAGTCGGCGCGGATCTCGGGGAGGCCTGCGTTGATGTCGATCGTCGCATTGACGTCGGTGTACGGGCCGCTGGTGTCATAGACGCGGACGGGGGGCTCGCCCGAATGCGGGTCGAGGTCGATCTCGCGCATCGCGACGCGGATGCCGCTGCCGGTCTGCGTCGCGACGTGGATCTTGCGGCTGCCACGAATGGGTCCGGTGGTGACGCCGATGGGGGTGGCGTCGCGCTTGTCGAGGCGGGAATCGATGTCGGCCATGTGCAGTCGCTCCATTTATGTCGGAGCGAGAATGGGGATTCCGATTGGGGAATACCGACCCTCCCTCCGCCGGTATTAGCCGGATCAGGTTCAACGGGTCGCGGTCTATTCCGCTCTCAACCGGCCATCACAGACGCGGCTCCCCGGGGATGGGGAGGGTTATAGGAGCGAGTGACGGGAGAGGCCATCCCCAATCTCGTCATTCCCGCGAAAGCGGGGACCCAGTTCAACGACAGCTCGCTGAGTTCCCGCGTTCGCGGGAATGACGAAGGGAGGTTGGCGGGGCGTCAGCGCGGGCGTAGTGATGGCAAAGAGGGAGGTGCTTATGCGGATCATGGCAGCGGCGTTGGCGGCATTGCTGATCGCGGCGAGCCCGGCGGCGACGGTTGCGGATCTCGGCTGGCTCGCGGGCGACTGGGTGAGCGAGGCGGACGGGCGCTGGACCGAGGAAAGCTGGGCGCCGCCACGCGGCGGGGTGATGCTCGGGCACAGCCGGTCGGGGCGCGACGAGGTGCTCAGCGAGTTGGAGTTCATTCGCATCGCGCGCGGCGAGGATGGCGCGCTCGCCTATATCGCGATGCCGCAGGGCGGGGCGCCGGTCGCGTTCCGGCTGGCGCAGCGCGACAAGGCGAGCGCGACCTTCGAGAATGCCGCACATGATTATCCGCAGCGCATCGCTTACGTGCGCACCGGCGACACGCTGACCGCGACGATTTCGGCGATCGACGGGTCGAAGCCGCGCCGCTGGACCTATCGGCGGCGCTGATGGACAAGACGGGACGGTTGTTCGCGATCATCGACAGCCTGCGCCGCCGCCGCCGGCCGGTGACCGCCGAGATACTCGCTGAGGAACAGGGCGTGTCGGTGCGCACGCTGTACCGCGACGTGCAGGCTCTGGTGGCGCTCGGCGCGCCGATCGAGGGTGAGGCGGGGGTCGGCTATGTGCTGCGCGCGGGCTTTTTCCTGCCGCCCTTGATGTTCACCGCCGACGAGCTGGAGGCGCTCGTGCTCGGCGCGCGCTGGGTCGAGGGGCGGCAGGACGGCAGCCTGTCGCGCGCGGCGGGACTGGCGCTCGCGAAGATCGCGGCGGCGAGCCCCGACGAACTCAAACAGCGGATCGACGAGGCGGGGCTGTGGCCGGTGAGCAGCGGGTGGCGCGAGATCAACGCGCCCCTCTTGGCGACCGTGCGCGCGGCGATGCGCGCCGAAAAGACGCTGCACATCGGCTATGCCGACGCGAGCGGCGCCGCAACCGAACGCGCGATCTGGCCCGCGGCGCTCGCCTATTTCGAAGAGAAGCATATCATCGCTGCCTGGTGCCTGCTGCGCCAGGATTTCCGCAGCTTTCGTATCGACCGCGTGACCTCGGCGCGGATCGGCGACGAGGGGTTCGGGCGCCGCCGCGCGGTGCTGATGGCCGATTTCTGGCGCCACCGCGACTTTTCCGAACAGCCTGCTGACATGATCTGTCAGGAGACCCGGCTAAACCCTGCTGCGTGAAGGGCGGCCGGCGATCGGCGCCCGAAAGGCCAAGGATTTTCAGCGATGACCCAGACCTATCACGGCTCGTGCCACTGCGGCGCGGTCAAGTTCGAAGCCGACATCGACCTCGCGGCGGGGACGGGTAAATGCAATTGCTCGATCTGCACCAAGAAGCGCGGCTGGAACGCGCAGATCAAGCCCGACGCCTTTCGCCTGCTCAGCGATCCCGCCGCGCTGTCCGACTATCAGTTCGGGTCGAACAGCGCGCATCATGTCTTTTGCAAGACGTGCGGCGTGGCGTCGTTCGGGCATGGCTATGTCGAGGAAATCGGGGGCGCCTATTATTCGGTGTCGATCGCGTGCCTCGACGACCTCGAGCCCGCCGAGATGGCGGCGCTGCCGGTGATGTTTATGGACGGCGCGGGCAACAATTGGTGGAACCCGCCCGAGGTCACGTCGCATATGTGAGGCGCGTCGGTCGGACGCTGGTTCAGGTAATGTTGGCATTGGGGCAGGAAGCGGGCGTCGCGCCCTTTCCCTTCGTCATCCCGGACTTGATCCGGGATCCCGCTTTCTGAGGCATCGACTGGCTTTGACTTCAAGCGGGACCCCGGATCAAGTCCGGGGTGACGATGATAGCGAGGTCGGCTTCCCGTCGAAAGCGGCCTTCAGCTCGTGCGCCGCGCGAGGTACACGCCCGCGACCATCAGCGCGATCCCCGCGATGCGCTTGGCGTCGATCGCCGAGCGCATCGCGCCGAACAGGCCGAAATGATCGATCGTCGCGGCGCTGATCAGCTGGCCGACGAGCACGAAGAAGATCGCGTTGCCGACCCCGAAGCGCGGCGCGATGAAGGTGACCGAGATGGCGTAAAAGGCCATGAACGCCCCGCCGAAGTAGAAATGCGCCGGAATGTCGGGCGACAGCCGTACCTGTCCGAGCGAACCGGTGGCGAGCGCGCCCGTGACCGCGATGAGCAGCCCGAGGGTGAAGAGGATCACCGACGCCGCCATCGGGCTTTCGAGTCGCGCGCCGAGGCCGCCGTTCAACGCGGCGAGGATCGGGATACCGACCCCGGTCAGGAACATGATCGTGGCGAAGGCGGGGGCGGCATTGTTTGCGGTCATCGCTGGGTCTCCTTGGCGGCCTCGGCAGCGCGATAGGCGAGGATGGGCAATCCGCCTAATCCCCAATTGGCGGTCCGGGCCGCGCCGATCGTCACGACGGTGGCCCCCAGCCCGGCATGGCGGGAAAGCCGGGCAGCGCGGCGATCCGGCGGGTCCAGGCGTCGATTGCGGGCCAGCCGGCGAGGTCGATCCCCGCATCGCCCATCAGCGCCAGATACGGACTCGCCGCAAGGTCGGCGATCGTGAGCCGGCCACCGACGAGCCAGTCGCGGTGCGCCAGATGCGCCTCGATCACGGGCAGAAACCGCTCGGTGACCGCCGCGGCATGATCCTCGGGAATCGATATGCCGAACCGCCGCGCGAGGCGGAGCGCGGCGGGGCCGTTCGCGATCTCGTTCGCGGCGTGCGAGAGCCAGAGGGCAATCTCGCCGCGTTCCTCGGGCGTCTGGCCGTCCCACACGCCCGCGCGGTGGCGCGCGGCGAGGCAGGTCAGGATTGCCTGGCTGTCGCGCAGCGTGACATCGCCTTCGACGAACAGCGGGATCTGCGCCATCGGGGTGAGCGCGCGAAAGGCGTCCGACTGGCGTGCCGCGGCGTCGGTCAACCGCTCTTCCCACGGCAGGCCGAGGAAGGCGAGCGCCATGCGAACCTTGTGGGTGTTGCCCGACAGGGGGGTGCCGTAGAGGGTGATCATTGAGGGGTGTTCCTTTTCCTTTTGTCCGACTTGCGTCGGACCCGCACCAGCCCGCTCCCCCACCCGACCTCCCCAACAGTTTATCGTCATGGGAGGTCGGGTGGGGAAGCGGGCTGGTGCGGCATTGAACGAAGCGCCGCGATTTCGGCGCGCAGCTGGTTGATCTCGGCCGCCATCGGGCGGACCGCGGCGGCAATCTCGGCTTCGGTGAAGCGCGGGGTGATGTGCTGCGAGCAATTCCATTCCCAGCCGATGACATCGATGAAGAAGGCGCGTTCGGGGGTCGCGCGATAGCCCTCGGGCATCAATGCGGTGACCGCGGCGGGATCGTCGGCGAGCTCGACACTCACCGCATGGCCGACGAGTTTGAGCCGGTCCTTGTTCGGATAGTCCATCAGGAACAACGAGACGCGGTCGTTGCCGGCAAGGTTGGCGGTGCTGATATATTGGCGGTTGCCGCGATAGTCGGCGAAACCGATGCGATTGCCAGCGATGTGGCGCAGAAAGCCCGCGGGGCCGCCGCGATGCTGCATATAGGGCCAGCCGTCGGCGTTGACGCTCGCCATGTAAAAGCTGTCGCGCAGCGCGATATAGTCGAGCTCCTTGGCGGTCAGCGCGTCGGGGGTGCCGTCGGCCCCGGCGTCCATCTTGATATAGGCGGCGCGCGAGCCATGGCGTTCCTGCACCGCCTTCACCGCGTCGCTGAACAGCGTGTGCCGATAATTTTGCGCCATGGGCCGTTTCCTTTCGGTGAGCGGTCTAGGCTGTTGCGTCGGTCGTGATAATGAGTGAAGATCGAACAAGTTAATTCCGAAAACTGGAATAATCATGGACCGGTTGCTCACGCTCGAAATGTTCGTCGCGGTCGCGACCGAGGGCGGTTTTGCCGCCGCGGCGCGCAAGCTCGGCAGCTCGCCGCCCGCGGTGACGCGCGGAATCGCGGCGCTCGAGGCGCGGCTGGGAACGAGCCTGTTTCACCGCTCGACGCGTGCGGTCGCGCTGACCGATGCGGGCGCGGCGTTTCTGGAGCAGGCGCGCCGCATCCTTGCCGATCTCGCAGGCGCCGAGCGCGAAATCCGCGGCGCCGTGGCCGAACCGCGCGGGCAGCTGCATGTGACAGCGCCGGTGATGTTCGGGCGGCTGCATGTACTGCCCGTCGTGGGCGAACTGATGGCGCTGCACCGCGAGCTGTCGGCGCGGATGATGCTGATCGACCGCAATGTGCGGATCGTCGAGGAGGGGATCGACGTCGCGGTGCGCATCGGTCCGCTGGCGGACTCCGGGTTGAAGGCGGTGCGCATCGGCTGGGTGCGCCAGATGCTTGTCGCGAGCCCCGCCTATCTGGCGCGACGCGGCGCGCCGGCGAGCGTGGCGGAGCTGGCGGGGCATGATGTGATCGCAGCGATGGGGCCGCGCGCCGCGGGCGAATGGCAATTCGTATCGGGACGCTGGCGCGTCGAACCGCGCCCGCGGCTGGTGCTCAACACCGTCGATGGCATTTTGGCGGCGGCCGAGGCGGGGCTGGGGATCGCCAATCTCTTGAGTTACCAGCTCGCCGCGGCGGTCGATGCGGGGCGGTTGATCGCGTTGCTCGCCGACGAGCAGCCGCCCGCGCTGCCGGTGCATCTGTTGTTCGAACCGTCGCGCGCGGGGCTGCCCGCGGTGCGGCTGTTCATCGCGGCGATGAAGGCGCGGATGCGAATGGTGGGGCTGGTTTGAGGGTGGGGGCTGGCGGGTGGCGGCTGAGGCAGGTTATTTCGCGGCCGGCGCTGCGGGGTCGTAGGACGAAACATGGTTCATCGCGATCACCCAGCGGCCGTCGATCTTGCGAAACAGACGGGTGTTGATCCCTTCTTGCGACCGCTCGGGCCGCGCGAGATGATAGTGGCTGATGAGCAGCGCGGCGTCGGGCGCGAGGATGTCGATGCTGATGTCATAGAAATGGAGCGTGCCGCGCCGCCCGGGTGAGCCGCCATAGTCGCGGACATAATGGTCGAGCGTGCCCTGCCACCCGTCCTGAATCTTGCCGCCCGAGACGAAGGTCACCCCGGGGTTCCAGAAGCCCGCCATATAGCCGGTAAAATCGCTGCGGTTCCACGCCGCCTCCATATCGGCGACGACCTTCAGGATCGTCGCCTTCTCCGCCGCATCGTCGGCGCGTGCCGGAGTTGTGGCGCCGAACAGCAGCAGCGCCGCCAGCAGCATCCTTATCCACTTCGTCATGGGATCTCTCTCCTCAGGGTTTGCGCAGGAACAGCGGATGTTCGGGCAGGCGCGAGCGATCGACGATCTTCCCGCCCGCGATCACCGTCTCGACCTTTTCGATATTGCGAATGTCGGCGAGCGGGTCGTCCGTCAGCAGGACGAGGTCGGCGATCTTGCCGGGCTCGATCGTGCCGAGGTCGGCGCTCATGCGCGCGGCGGCGGCGCCATGTTTGGTGCCCGCGACGATCGCCTCCATCGGGGTCATGCCGAGTTCGACGAGTCCCTCGATCGCGCGGATCGTGCCGATCCCCGGCTCGGCCTCATCGCCCTTGGGCACGCGGCGGAATTCGGGAGCGTCGCCATAGAAGCTGTCGGTCGCCGGGGTGACCCGGCATCCCGCCTTGATCAGCCGTTCGGCGTTGCGGCGCTGCACGTCCTGATTGTCGTCCATCATTTCGAGCCGCCGCCAGCGTTCGGCGCTGGTCGTCGGGGGCGGCATCTTCGCGATCTTCGCCTCCAGTTCTGCGCGCTTGGCGAGGTGCTTCTTTCGATAGTCGCCGGTGATGTAATTCGACCGGATCCCGCACAGCACATCCTTCTTCACGATCAACGCGATCAGCTCATCAGGCAGGTCGCGGCTCGTCAGCTCGGGATGCTGGATCAGGTCGATCCCCGCCTCGACGGCGAGCGTCAGTCCTTCCGAACTGGTGGCGTGCGTCTCGACCGGCTTGCCGCGCTTGTGGGCTTCCTCGACGATCACCGCCTGCTGGCGCGGCGAAAAGCCGATCAGCGCGGGGCGCAGGAAATGGCTGGTGCCGCCATATTTGATGAAGTCGACCCCCTTGTCGAGATAGCGGTTCATCGCGGCGCGCAGCTCGTCGGGCGTCATGTCCATGATCTCTTCGCCCATGTCCTGCGCGAGCAGGTCGTTCCATTTCTCCTGGAACAGCGACAGGTCCGAATCCTTGGTGAGCGAGAAGGTCAGCGAGAAGGGCCCGCCCCAGCCGAGGATGTTGCCCGCTGCCTTGAGCCTCGCGCCGACGACTTCGCCACGGTCGATGCGGTCGCGCACCGTCAGGATCGGCGGCAAGACGCCATAGCTGTCGCGCATCGTCGTCACGCCATAGGTCAGCGCGCGCTGCGCGAATTCGAGCGCGAGTTCCTCGCCGCGGTCGGCATATTTCAGCGACGTGTCGCGTCGCGCCGGCTGACCATAGACCGAGACATGGACATTGCTGTCGATGAAGCCGGGCAGCAGATAGCGACCGCGGCCGTCGATGACTTGCGCCCCCGCCGTGTCGGCACCGCCCTTGGCGATCGAAACGATCCGGCCCTTTTCGACGACGACGGTCATGCCCGGCTTCGGCGGGGCGCCCGTCCCGTCGATCAGCGTGACGCCGGTGATGGCGATCCGCCCCCCGGCAGGCGCCTCCGCGCGAGTCGCCGCCGGGACGAAAAGCGCGGAAAACATCAGAAACATGCCGGCAAAAGCGGTTCTAAGACAGTTTGTTGCGGTCAAGCGACCCTCCCCGGAAACATGTGGCATTGACTCTTCGAAGATTGAGTATATCGTATTTCGTATACAGTAATAGCAAAAAGGGGTCCTGATGCTGTACCGCGAGGAATTAGCGACGCGTGGCGCCGCCGCTTTTTCGCGGATGGCCGCTCACGCGCCAAGGCTATCCTATCAGACTCAAATGCCCGGAGCCCGCAAGGGCATTCCGGCGGCCACCGATCACCGCCCCGCGCGCGATGAAGGGACGTGTTTCCCCTTCGATCCCGCTGCCAGCGAGGGCGCCCAAAGCTCCGACATGTTCACCGTTCAGCCAGCCGGGTCGCGGCGCGAAAAATCGCGCCTGTCCCGGACAAAAAATGAGGCCTGAGCGGCGTCCGGGGAAGTGTGCAGGAGAACGACGTCGCCCGCCGGTCGGCGGGCGGCACAAGCGAAATCAACGACAGGCCAAAGGCCGTACACAGGGAGCGTCCATATGTCTTACGATCGAATCAATCCGCAGGTCCGTTTTCGCCGCATACTTCTTGCCACCAGCCTGTTGTCCACCATCCTGCTGCCCGGCGTCGCATCCGCGCAGGATGTTGCGGCCGACGAAACCGCCGCTGAAGCGCCGACCGACATCATCGTGACGGGGTCGCGCCTGCAGCGCACCGACCTGACCGCGCCGAGCCCGATCACGGTCGTCGGACAGGAAGATGTCCAGCTGTCGGGCAACCTCACGCTCGAAAAGACGATGAACGAATTCCCGCAGCTCGCCTCGGGCAATACCTCGACCGTCAACAACGGCGGCGGCGCGGGCGTGCTCACCGCGAACCTGCGCGGGCTGGGCGAAACGCGCACGCTGACGCTGGTCAACGGTCGCCGCTTCATTCCGGCGAACTCGAACGGCTCGGTCGACTTGACCAGCATCCCCGACGCGCTGATCAAGCGGGTCGAGGTGATCACCGGCGGTGCGTCGGCGGTCTATGGTTCGGACGCAATCGCGGGCGCGGTGAACTTCATCCTCGACGACAGCTTCGAAGGCCTGCAGATGTCGGCGCAGGCCGGCATTTCGGACCGCGGCGACGCCGCGTCGAAAAAGATCGACATCACCTTCGGCGCCGACCTCGGCGGCGGCCGCGGCAACGTCGCGATTTCGGGCGCCTGGGCAAAACAGGATCCGATCACGCAGGCCGACCGTCCGTTCGGCCGGGTTCCGCTCGCCGAAATCAACGGCCAGCTCGTCTATTCGGGTTCGGGCAACATCCCGGGCACTCGCGTCCCGCTCAGCCAGGCGCAGCGCAATGCGCTGGTCGGCGTCAACTTGACGCCGAGCGGCCCCTGCACCTCGATCACCGGCATCCGCTTCGGCGCCGGCGGCACCCCGCTGCCCTATTGCCAGCCCGAGGACACCTATAATTACGCGCCGTTCAACCTGCTCCAGCGTCCGCTCGAACGCATCAATTTCTCGGCGCTGGCGCATTATGACGTCACCGACCATATCACCGCCTATGCCGAAGCCTTCTTCGTCAACGCGCGCAACAATTCGAAGCTGGCGCCCGACAGTTTCACGCCGGTAACGCCCGGCGCGGCGTCGTCGACGCTGCTCGTGCCGAACTATGCGACCAGTGCCAGCCTGTCGCCCGCAGTGCGCGATTTCTTCATCAACAATCGCGCGCTGTTCGATGCCGATGGTGACGGCACCGCGGCTGTGGTCGGCGGCGGCCGACGCGCCGACGAACTCGGCACGCGCGACAGCTTCTTCGAACGCCAGTCCTATGCGATCACCACCGGCCTGCGCGGCGATTTCGACGTCGGCAAGCATAGCTGGCGCTGGGATGCTTTCTATCAATATCTGCGCAACCGCACCGATACCCGGGCCGAAGGCGTGATCAACCAGACGCGCCTCAGCCTTGGGCTCGATTCGATCGTCAACGGTTCGGGCCAGGTCGTTTGCAGGTCGGGAGTTCCGGGCTGCGTCCCCGTCTCGATCTTCGGCCTCGGTTCGATTTCTCCCCAAGCCGGCGTCTATCTGACGCCGCCGCGTACGAGCCACGACATCTTCGAACGCCAGGTCGCCGGCGCCTCGCTGAGCGGCACGTTGTTCGACCTGCCCGCGGGGCCGGTCGCGGTGGCGGTGGGCGTCGAATATCGCAAGGACAGCTATCAGTCGACGCCGAGCGCGATGGACCTCAACAAGGAATATGGCGCCGCGTCGAACAACGCGCTGTCGGGTTCGTTCGACGTGAAGGAAATCTTCGGCGAAATCCGCATCCCGATCCTGTCGGACACGCCCTTCTTCGACACGCTCGCGATCGAAGGGGCGGCGCGCTATTCGGACTATTCGACCGTCGGCGGGGTCTTCACCTGGAAAGCGGGCGGCGAATGGGCGCCGGTCAGCTGGGTCCGAATTCGCGGTGCGTATAACAGCGCGATCCGCGCGCCGAACATCAACGAGCTGTTTTCGGCCGTCGGTCAGGGCTTCACCGGGGGCACCGATCCGTGTGCGCGTCCGAACCTGACCGGCACCGACCCACGCAGCCAGCAGCTGCGCGACTTCTGCGTCGCGCAGGGCGTTCCTGCGGGCGACATCGCGACCTTCACGCAGGCGACGTTGGGGCTGACGCAGGAAACGGGCGGCAATCCCAACCTGACCGAAGAAAAGTCGAAGACCTACACGATCGGTGCGGTGATCTCGCCGCCGTTCATCCCGCGCCTCAACATCACCGTCGACTATTTCAATGTCGAGGTGAAGGGCGCGATCACGACGATCAACGCGCAGCAGACGCTGAACGACTGCTACACGGGCCTCAACGCGAACAGCCCGACCTGCCGGTCGGTCTTCCGCCTCTCCAGCGGCCAGATCGACTATGTCCGCACCAACCAGAATAATATCGGTGCGCTCAAGGTCCGCGGTCTCGACGTACAGGGCGATTACACCATCCCGCTTCCCGCGGCGCTCGGTGACGATGCCCAGCTGCGCCTGACCGGTGTTGCGAGCTGGCTGTTCGAACGCTCGACGCAGGTGCTCAGCACCGTCGCCCCGCAGGATTGCGCCGGCTTCTATGGCGCGGGCTGTTCGACCGGCACCGGCGGGTTTATCGTTCCGGACTTCAAGCTGAACCTCGGCGCCGCTTACACCAGCGGTCCGCTGAGCATCCGCGGTCAGGCCCGGATGATCGGCGGCCTCAAAGTGTTCCCGACGGTCACCACCACCAATATCAAGACGGCCCCGGCCACCTGGTATTTCGACCTGACCAGCACCTTCGAGATCAACGACAACTTCACCTTCTTCGCCGGCGTCGACAATCTGCTCGACAAGATGCCGCCGATCCTCGGCACCACTTTCGTCGGCGACGCCAACGTCGACGTGTCGCTCTACGACACGCTCGGCCGGCGCTATTTCGCCGGTGTCCGGATGAAGTTCTAAAAAGTTGCTCCCGGCCGGCGGCGCGTTACTGCTCCGCCGGCCTTTCTTTTTCCGCTATGGAAGGCGCTATTTCATGACCTTCAAACCGCGTCGTATCGCCGCCCTGATGGCGGCCGCTTCCTTATTCGCCGTCCTCCCCGTCACCACCGCAGCGGCGCCCGCGCCGGCCGGACAGACGGCGGCCGACGTCATCCCCGCACGCACCGAAGGAATCGGTCCGTTCAAGCGCGTCGTGCTGCGCAACGTCACCATGATCGACGGCACCGGCGCACCCGCGCAGGGTCCGTTCGATATCGTGATCGAGAACGACCGCATCGCGCAGATCAAGTCGATCGGTTCCCCCGGCGCGATCGATCCCACCGAGCGCGCCGCGCCCGGCGATCAGGAGATGGACCTTACCGGCTATTATGTGATGCCGGGGTTCGTCGACGCGCACGTCCACCTTCATTCGCTCAGCGATTCGCAGAAGGTGCCGTCGGACTACATCCTCAAGCTGTGGATGGCCCACGGCATCACCTCGGTCCGCGATCTTGGCAGCGGTCACCCGATCGAATGGCTGGTCGACATCAAGAAGCGCAGCGAGCGCAACGAGATCGTCGCCCCGCGCATCGACATCTATCCGATGTTCCACCAGATTCGCGGGCCGGTGAACGACGCGGCGACAGCGCGCGCAGTTATCCAGGAGGCGAAGAAGCGCGGCGCCGACGGCATCAAGTTCATCGGCGGGGCGCCCGAGGATGTGCTCTTCGCCGCGATCGATGAGACGAAGAAGCAGGGGCTGCACAGCACGATGCACCATGCGCAGCAGCTGGTCGCCTATGCCGATGTGGTGGACACGTCGGGCGCCGGTCTTGAAAGCATGGAGCATTGGTACGGGCTGCCCGAGGCGATGTTCACCGACAAGCGCGTCCAGTCCTTCCCCACCGACTTCATCAACAACGACGAGCAGATGCGCTTCGGCGAAGCCGGGAAGCTGTGGGCGCAAACCGCCGAGCCCGGGTCCGACGCGTGGAACAAGGTCATGGATACGTTGCTCGAACGCAAGTTCGTGCTCGACCCGACCTTCACCGCGTACCTGACCAGCCGCGACTTCATGCGCATGAGCCGCGCGAGCTGGCACGACGAATACACGATGCCCGCGCTGTGGGATTATTATCGCCCCAGCCGCGTCAACCACGGCGCTTACTGGTTCGACTGGACCACCGAGCATGAGATGGCGTGGAAGGACAATTACCGGCGCTGGATGCGCTTCGTGAACGATTACAAGAATCGCGGCGGCCGCGTGACGATCGGCAGCGACGCCGGCTATATCTATAACCTCTATGGCTTCGGCTACATCCAGGAGATGGAGCTGATGCGCGAGGCGGGCTTCAGCTCGCTCGAGGTGATCCACGCCGCGACGCAGGAAGGCGCCCGGCTGCTCGGCCATGACGATCAGGTCGGCACGATCCGCGTCGGGCGCAAGGCCGACCTCGTCGTCGTGAAGGGCAATCCGCTCGCCAACCTCAAGCTGCTGTTCGGCACCGGATCGGTGCGGCTGAACGATGCGACGGGCAAGGTCGAACGCGTCGGCGGCATCGCCTACACGATCAAGGACGGCATCATCTACGACGCGGCGAAGCTGCGCGCCGAAATTCGCGACATGGTGGCGAAATCGAAGGCCGAGCGCGGTTTGCCGCCCGGCCCGATGGTGATCGAAAATGCAGGGACCGCGAACTGATCCGAACGGACAAAGGGAGAAGACAATGAACGGAGTTTCGGTGGCGCGGACGGTCGCGCTGGCGCTGGCGGCCTTTGCCGCGCAGGCGGCGATCGCACAGGCGCCCACGTCGGGCAGCGCGGATGCGCGATTGAAGGCGCTGTACGAGCGCGAATGGGACTGGCGTCAGCAACAGGGGCTGCGCAGCGGCCGCGGCGGCGAAGGCGACGGCCCGACGCATCTGCCCAGGGTCGACGCTGCGACGCAAAAGGCGCGGCTCGATTACTGGACCAAGGCGCTCGCCGAACTCGATGCGATCCCCGCCGATCAGCTTTCGCCCGAAGAGAAGATTAACGCCGCGGTGTTCCGCCAGTCGATCGAAACGATGGCGAACGACATCAAATACAAGACCTATGAGGCGCCGTTCAACGCCGACACCTTCTTCTGGTCGGGGCTCAATCCGCGCAGCGGCGGCTTTGCAACCGCGCAGGCGTATCGCAACTATATCGCCCGGATGCGCGACATCCCGCGCTTCTTCGACGAGCAGACCGCGAATATGCGCGCCGGGCTCGCGCGCGGCTTCAGCGTGCCGCAGATCGCGGTGCAGGGCCGCGACGTCACGATCAAGCCCTATCTGCCCGCCGATCAGACCAACTCATTCTACGACGCGTTCAAGGAAATGCCCTCGACGATCCCCGCCGCCGACCAGGCGGCGCTGCGCGCGGAGGGGGAGAAGGTGATCCGTGAGACCGTCGCGCCCGCCTATGCCAAGCTCTACGCTTTCATCCGCGACGACTATATGAAGAAGGCGCGCACCACGCTGGCGGGCGAGAAGCAACCCGACGGCCCGGCCTTCTATCAGGCGCAGATCAAGGGTTTCACGACGCTCGACCTGACGCCCGAGCAGATCCACCAGATGGGGCTCAAGGAGGTCGCGCGGATCAAGGCCGAGATGGAGCAGGTGAAGGCGAGCACCGGGTTCAAGGGCGACATGCCCGCGTTCCTCAAATTCCTGCGCACCGATCCGCAATTCTATCCCAAGACGCCTTACGAACTGCTCGCCAAATCCTCCTATGTGGCGAAGAGGATGGATGCGAAGCTGCCCGAGACGATCGGCTTCCTGCCGCGGCGGCGCTTTGCGATCCTGCCGGTGCCGCCGGCGCTGGCGCCGATCTATACCGGCGGGCGCGGCGGGCTCGAAAGCTGCCTGATGAACACCTATGATCTGCCGTCGCGGCCGCTCTACACGCTGACCGCGCTCACCATCCACGAATGCAATCCGGGGCACAGCTTCCAGTCGGCGGTCGCGCAGGAAGCGACGCGCCGCCCTGCATTCCGGCGCGCCACCGGCTTTTCGGGCTATGGCGAGGGCTGGGCGCTCTATTGGGAATGGATGGGCAGCAAGCTCGGCATGTACGAGACGCCGTACGAGGATTTCGGTCGCCTCTCCTATGAAATGTGGCGCGCGTCGCGGCTCGTCATCGACACCGGCCTCCACCATTATGGCTGGAGCCGGCAGCAGGCGCAGGACTATCTGCGCGGCAACACCGCGCTGTCCGAGCATGAGATCACGACCGAGATCGATCGCTATATCGCATGGCCGGGACAGGCGCTGGCGTACAAGCTCGGCGAGATGCTGATCCGCCGCAAGCGCGCCGAAGCCGAAGCCGCGCTCGGCGACAAGTTCGACCAGCGCAACTTCCACGACGCGATCCTCGCGCTGGGTTCGGTGCCGCTGCCGGTGCTCGAAGCGCGGCTCGACCAGTTCATCGCCGACGGCGGCGTGAACCCGCCGGGCTTCAACCCCGCGCTGCCCGAGGTCGCCAGCGCGCCGTAGGAATTTCAGTGATCCTGACACTGGGGCGGCCGCAGCGATGCGGTCGCCCTCTTTGTATGCAATGACCCGGCGGCCGCCCTTGCCGTTAATAGGCGAGGGCGCACCCATCGGCGCGCATCTCGCTCGCCGCCGCATAGACGCGCGTTTTGCCGTCCATGCGATGCTCGACGCACTGATAGCGCCCGAAACCGCCATCGGATTCACCCAGGGTCCAGCCGATGTCGGCCAGCTGCCGCTGCGTCGCCGCGGGGACGCCGCTTTCAAGCCGCAGCACGCCATTGATGCCATCGCCCGGCGAATCCTCGCCCATCGTCTCGGACGATCCCTCATGGTGCCAGCGCGGCGAGTCGCCTGCCGCCTGGATCTCCAGCCCGTAATCGACACGGTTGATGATGATCTGCGCCTGCCCCTGCGGCTGCATGTCGCCGCCCATTACGCCGAAACTCATCCACGGCACGTCGCCGCGCGCCGCGAAACCCGGGATGATCGTCTGGAACGGCCGCTTGCCCGGCGCATAGATGTTCGGATGGCCGTCCTGAAGGCTGAACAACTGCCCGCGATCCTGAAACATGAAGCCCAGCCCGTCGGCGACCAGCCCCGACCCCATGCCGCGGAAGTTCGACTGGATCATCGACACCATCATGCCGTCCTTGTCGGCGCAGCTGAAATAGGTGGTGTCGCCGCGGCTCGGCGCCTTCCCCGGATAGACCGGCGACAGCAGCCGGTCGGGGCGGATCAGCTTGGCACGCTCGGCGGCATAGTCCTTCGACACCAGCCATTCGACCGGCACCTTGGCGAAATGCGGATCGGCATAATAACGCGCGCGATCTTCATAGGCGAGGCGCTTGGCCTCGGCCTGCAGATGGATCGACAGCGCCGACTGGAAGCCCGCGCCCTTCAGGTCGAAATTCTCGAGGATGTTGAGCATCTGCAACGTCGCGATGCCCTGCGTGTTCGCGCCGAGCGCATAGACGTCGCTGCCGCGATATCCGGTCTTGTGCGGTTCGATCCATTCGGACTTGTGCGCGGCGAGATCCTCGTAACGCAGCCAGCCGCCGATCCGCTTGAAATAGCTGTCGATCGTGCGCGCGATCTCGCCGGTGTAAAAGGCGTCGCGGCCCCCTTCGGCGATCAGGCGGAAGGTGCGCGCGAGGTCGGGGTTGCGGAATATCTGCCCTGCATTCGGCCCCTTGCCGTCATTGACGCCATAGGTGCGCATCGCATTTTCGATTTCCTCGATCCCGCGGCCAGGCTGGCGGAAATTGGCGAGCGCGCGGCGGATATAATAAGCGATCATGTCGGGCACCGGCGCGCCCGCCTCGGCATGCGCGATGATGGGTTCGAACAGCTCCTTCCACGGCAATTTTCCGTAACGCTGGTGCATCGTCCACCAGCCGTCGACCGCGCCCGGCACCGACACGCTGATCGCGCCATAGGCGGGCAGCGTGCCACCCTTCGCGCGGCTGCGCACCGTCGCGAGGTCGAGTCCGCGTGGGCTCTTCCCCGACCCGGCAAGCCCGGCGAGCTTCTTTGTCTTGGGATCCCAGATCATCGCATAGACGTCGCCGCCGATGCCGTTCGCGGTCGGTTCGAGGAGGCCGAGGCACGCGTTGATCGCGATCGCGGCGTCGACCGCCGACCCGCCGCGCTTCAATATGTCGATCCCCGCCTGCGTCGCGAGCGGATGCGCGGTGCCCGCCGCGCCATGGAGGCCATAAGCCGCGGTGCGCGAGGCGAAGCTTGCACCGACCGGCCGGTCGCCGCCCTGAACGTCGGGCCGGATGAACCGGTCCGCGCCCGCCTCCCAGACCGGCGGCGCCGATCCGCTCGCCTTGGGCGCCGCCTTGGGCTGGCCGCCCTGCGCAAAGCCGGCGGTCGGCAGCAATGCGGCGGCCGGAACGGCGGCAAGGAGTGTGCGACGATGCATGGGTTCAAATCCTTGTGAAAAAAATCATTCTGCGAGATGCGGGCGCGATAGCAAGACCGGATTTGATATACGATCGCGCAAAGGTGCGGCGCGGAAAGCGAAAACCGAAAGGGCTATGGGACATTGCTGCCCCATAGCCCTTCGATAGCCCGACCGGCCGACGATTGCCGCGCCGGGCCCTGTCAGATTCCGACGACCGCCTGATCGCGCCGTGCGAGGCTGCGCGCGCGGCCGTAAGCGAAGTAGACGAGGATGCCGAGGATGTTCCATCCGAGGAAGCGGACCAGCGTCATGCTGGGCAGGCTGAACAGCAGATAGAGGCAGCCGAGCACCGCGAGCGTGCCGACCAGATAGGGCGCCGGGCAGCGGAACACGCGCGGCAGGTCGGGCGCCTTTTTGCGCAGCACCATCAGGCAGACGCCGACCGCGATGAAGGCGATCAGCGTGCCCGCATTGGCCAGCTCGGCGATTTCGTCGAGGCGGAAGAAGCCCGCGACGCCGGCGACGAAGACGCCCGTCACGCCGGTGACGAACACCGGCGTCCCCGTGCGTTCGGACACGCGGCTCAGCGAACGCGGCAGCAGGCCGTCGCGGCTCATCACAAAGAAGACGCGGCTCTGGCCGTACATCATCACGAGGATGACCGACGGCAAGGCGATGAGCGCCGCGAGCGCGACGAGGTGCGAGGCGACCGGGTGGCCGAGCGTGCGGAGCACCAGCGCGAGCGGCTCGGGCGAATTGCCGAGCGTCGTATAATGCATCGCGCCGACCGCGCTGACCGCGACGAGCATGTAGATGAGCGTGCAGATCGCCATCGACCCGATGATGCCGATCGTCAGGTCGCGCTTGGGATTCTTCGTTTCCTCGGCCGAGGTCGCGACCGCGTCGAAGCCATAGAAGGCGAAGAAGACGATCGCGGCAGCCGCCATCACCCCCTTGGTCGCGCCGCTCGCATCGACATGGCTGGCAAAGCCATAGGGCATGAAGGGCTGGAGATTATCGGCGTTAAAGGCGGGCGCCGCAAAGGCGACGAAGATCGACAGCGCGACGAGCTTGATGATCACGAGGATGATGTTGAGCGTCGCGCTTTCGCGCGTCCCGGCCATCAGCATGCCGGCTACGCCAAGCGCGACGAGGACGGCAGGCAGGTTGACGATGCCGCCGGCGTGCGGGCCGGATAGCAGGGCGGGGGGCAGATGGATGCCCGCCGACTGGATCCAGCCGACCAGATAACCCGACCAGCCGACCGCGACGGTCGAACAGGCAAGCGAATATTCGAGGATCAGGCTCCACCCGACGATCCACGCGAGCGTCTCGCCGAGCACCGAATAGGTATAGGTATAGGCGCTGCCCGACGTGGGGATCATCGTCGCAAGTTCGGCATAGGCGAGCGCGGCGCAGGCGCAGACCGCACCGGCAATGGCAAAGGCGAGGATCACCGCGGGGCCCGCGCGCTCGGCGCCGACGCCGGTCAGCGTGTAGATACCCGTTCCGACGATCGCGCCGACCCCCAGCGCCACAAGATGCGGCCAGCTGAGCGTGGCGCGCAGGCTATGCCCCGCCTCCTGCCGCGCGACCGCGATGGGCTTTATCGGCCCGAAAAAACCTGCTGCCACCTATTGCTCCTCCCTTATCTGGAGCCGACGGCAGCCGGCCCCCCTGTTAATCGTCGACGAGCTGCTGTCGCAGATCGTCCAGCGTCTTGCGGATATGCGCATCGACCAGCACCGCAATCTTGTCCGCATCGCGCGCAAGCCACGCCTCGAGCAGCTGGTGATGTTCCTCGTTCGCGCGCTCGTCGCGCCCCAGCGGTTCGAGGTGGACGCGCACATAGCGTTCGGAGAGCACCTGCAGGCGCTCGAGAATGGTGATCGTGACAGGCTGGCCGCACGGGCGGAACAGCGCGCGGTGGAAAGCGCGGTTGAAGGCGCCGACCCCGTCGCCATGCTCATCGGTGACATGGTCGAGCGTATCGAGCGTTTCGATCGCATGGGAATGATCGGCCTCGGTCGCGAGCAGCGCGGCGCGCGCGGTGGCGTCGGGTTCCAGCTTGATACGCAGCTCATAGACTTCCTGCGCCTCCGAAGCGCTGAGCGACCGCACGAAGAAGCCGCGGTTCGCCTGTGATCGGACCAGCCCTTCCTCTTCGAGGCGGGCGAGCGCTTCGCGTAGCGGGATCTTGCTGACGCCGAGTTCGGCGGCCAGCGCGTCCTGGCGGATTGCATGTTCGCTGGAAACGCCGCCCGAAAGGATGCGGTCGCGGACGAGGTCCACCAGCTGGTCGGACAGGTTTCGGATGATGAGGCTCATACAGACCTCATAGCACCGAAAATCCATTCCAGAAGCTGTCTGCTTGATCGACCCAGATCGTGTTGAATCCGGTCGCGATCGCCGATCCCTCGATCGAGGGAATAATGCCGGGCGTATCGCCGAGCATCGCATTGTCCTCGACCCGTCCGATGAAGCGGCTGCAGATATAGCTTTCGTGGACGAAACGGTCGCCAACCTGCAGCCGTCCCTTGGCGACGAGATGCGCCATCCGCGCCGACGTGCCGGTGCCGCACGGGCTGCGGTCGATCGCGCGCTCGCCATAAAAGACCGCGTTGCGGCCGTCGGCGCCTTCACCTTTGGGCCGGTCGGTCCACATGACATGGCTGACGCCCCGAATGCGGTCGTCAACGGGATGCACCGGCTCGTACGCCGCCTGCATCAGCGAGCGAATGGTGCGGCTCAGATCCACGATCCGCGCCGCGCCGAGCGCATCGAGACCGATATAGGGGCCCTGCGGCTCGATGATCGCATAATAATTGCCGCCATAGGCAACATCGACCTTGAGCCGGCCGAAGCCGGGGACGTCGATTTCGATCCCCTCGGCTGCGAGATAGGAGGGCACGTTGCGGATCCGCACCCACGAAACCCGGTCACCCTCGGTGCCATATTCGATGTCGATCGTTCCCGCGGGAACCTCGACGCGCAGCTTGCCGGGCACCCGCGGGGTAATCAGCCCATTCTCGAGCCCGAAGGTGATGAGCCCGATCGTCCCGTGGCCGCACATCGGAAGGCAGCCACTCGTTTCGATGAACAGGATGCCGATGTCGCTGTCCGGCTGAGTGGGCGGATAAAGAAATCCGCCCGACATCATGTCGTGCCCGCGCGGTTCGAAACAAAGGCTCGTCCGGATCCAGTCGAACCGGTCGAGGAAATCCTGGCGCCGCTCGCCCATCGACCCACCGCGGACGAGCGGCGCACCACCGGCGACCAGCCGGACCGGATTTCCGGCAGTGTGGCCGTCGATGCAGAAGAAGGTGTGGCGCATGGACTCTCCCTGGCTCGTCAGGCCGCGATCTTGCTCGGCTGCGTCGCCGCGCATTTTTCGACCATCGCGATCACATCCTTGCGGCGCTGGCCAGCGAGCGGCAGGCGCGGCATGCGGACGCGTTCGGAACCGCGCCCCATGATCTCTTCGGCGAGCTTGATCGACTGGACCAGATCGCGGTCGGCGTCGAGATGGAGAAGCGGCATGAACCAGCGATAGATCGCCAGCGCCTCGTCATGCCGGCCCTCGTTGAAGGCCGCGACAAGGCGAACCGATTCGGTCGGGAAGGCGCTCGTCAGCCCCGAGACCCAGCCACTGGCGCCGAGGAACAGGCCCTCGAGCGCGACGTCGTCGAGTCCGGCCATCACCGTATAGCGATCGCCGAAACGGTTGAAGACATCGGTGAAGCGGCGCGGATCGGGCGCGCTTTCCTTGATCGCGACGATGTTGGACACATCGCGCAGCGCCTCGAGCGTCGCGAAATCGACGTCGACGCGGTACGCGGGCGGATTGTTATAGAGCATGACCGGCAGCGAGGTCGCCTCGGCAACGGCACGGAAATGCGCCTGCAGCTCTTCGGGGGTCGGCACATAGACCATCGCGGGCAAGAGCATGATCGCATCGGCGCCGAGCTTTTCGGCATCCTTCGCATATTGGATCGCGCGCGCGGTGGTGAGTTCGGACACGCCCGCGACGACGGGCACGCGCCCGGCAACCGCCTCGACCGCGCCTTTCAGGATATTCCGCTTTTCGTCGGGCTCGAGCGAATTATTCTCGCCGCACGTGCCGAGAATGATGAGCCCGGTCACCCCGTCATCGACAAGCGCGCTCTGCACGCGCTGGGTTGCATCGAAATCGACCGACAGATCTTCGGCGAATTGAGTGGTAGCTGCGGGATATACGCCCTCCCACAGTGTCCTTATCACGCTCATTCATTACCTCCGTTGAAGCTTCAGATCGTATACGGTATATGATACAAGATGCCAAATGATTTTCCATCTCGCTCGTCCGATCCACAGAATGCCGTCGTAATTGGCGGTGGCGTCGTCGGACTCGCCACCGCTCTCGCGCTACAAAAACGCGATATTTCAGTCACATTGATCGATTCGCCCCCGGCATCCCCTGCCGCATCATGGGGCAATGCAGGTCATATCGCCATCGAACAGGTCGAACCGCTCGCGTCGCGCGCGACGATCCGCTCGATGCCGCGCCGCCTGTTCTGGCGGGGCGGCGCGCTGTCGTTGCCGCTGCGCGATATCGGCGCGTGGCTGCCCTTCTCGCTGCGGCTCGTCGCCGCGACGAGCCCCGTGCGCTTCGCGGCCGGCCGCGCGGCGCTCGGTCAGGCGCTGGGCGATGCGATGGGTTCGTGGCGCCGGTTGCTGGGCCGAATCGGGGCGGGCGACCTGCTCGTCGAGGATGGCCATTATATCCTGTGGGAAAGCGCCGCGAGCGCCGACGCTGGCCGCGCGCACTGGGCGGCGACCGATATCGGCCAAGCGAGGATGCGCGATGCAACGCCCGCCGAGATAACGCGGTTGGCCGCGCTCACCTCGGCGTCGGTCGCGGGAGCCGTCCATATTGCGGGATCGGGCCAGATCACCGACCTCGATGCGCTGGGCGCGGCGCTGCGCGCGGGCTTCGATGCGGCCGGCGGTTCGCGAATCGAAGCGAGGATCGACCGGCTGGCGATCGAGGACGGCCGCGCCGTCGCCATCGCTGCGGACGGTACACGCCATACCGCGGATGCGATGGTGATCGCGGGCGGCGCCGCGTCGGGCGCGCTGATGGCGTCGATCGGCCAGCGCGTGCCGATCATCGCCGAGCGCGGCTATCATATCCAGTCGGCCGACACCGGCTGGCCGCATGACATGCCGCCGGTGGTGTTCGAGGACCGGTCGATGATCGTCACCCGCTTCCGCTCGGGGCTGCGCGCCGCGAGCTTCGTCGAATTCGGCCGCGGCGCCAGCCCCGCCGATCCGCGCAAATGGGCGCGGCTGCGAAAACATGTCGCGGCGCTCGGCCTGTCCTTTGGACTGCCCGGCGCCGAATGGATGGGCGCGCGTCCGACGCTGCCCGACTATCTGCCCGCGATCGGGCGGAGCGGCCGCGCGGCGAACCTCTTCTATGCGTTCGGCCACCAGCATCTGGGCCTGACCCTCGCCGCGACGACGGGCGATGCCGTTGCCGCGCTCGTCGCTGGCGACGCGCCGCCCTTTGACCTCGCCCCCTTCGACCTCAAGCGTTTTGGAGCCTGACATGACCAACGGAATCGGCGGATCGACCGCCGCACAGGAACTCGCCGCCATCGCCCCCTGGGTCGATCGCGCCGCGCCGATCACCGCGGCGGAGCGCGAGCAACGAATCGAAAAGGCGCGGCGACTGATGCACGCGAACGGCGCCGACGCGCTGCTGGTCGGGGCGGGCGCGAGCCTGCGCTATTTTTCCGGCATCCCGTGGGGCGCGAGCGAGCGGCTGGTCGCGATGCTGCTGCCGCGCACGGGAAAACCCATCGTCATCGCGCCCGCGTTCGAGCTCGGCACGCTCGAGGCCGACCTCAAGATCGAGGTCGAGTTGCGATTGTGGGAGGAGGATGAGAGTCCGTCCGAACTGGTGGTCGGTGCCTTGCGCGAGATTGGTGCGACCAGGCTCGCGATCGATCCGGGCATGGCGTTCCTGTTCGTCGATCGCATCCGCCGCGCCGGTCCGGCGCTCGACATCGTCGACGGCGGGCCGATTGTCGACGGCTGCCGGATGGTTAAATCCGCCACCGAACTCGCGCTGCTCCAGCAGGCGAAGTCGATGACGCTCGAAGTGCATCGCCGCGCCGCGCGCATCCTTACCCCCGGCATCCGCGCGAGCGAGGTCACACGCTTTCTGGAGGAGGCGCACCGCGCGATCGGCGCGCCGGGCGGCAATGATTTCTGCATCGTCCAGTTCGGCCGCTCGACCGCCTTTCCGCACGGACTTCCCGGCGACGCGCAATTGCACGAAGGCGACGTCGTGCTGATCGACGTCGGCTGCGTCGTCGAAGGCTATCATTCGGATATCACCCGCACCTATGTCTTCGGCGACGCCGATGCGGAGCAGCGGCACATCTGGGAGCTCGAAAAGGAAGCGCAGGCCGCGGCCTTCGACGCCGCGCTGCCCGGCGCGCCGTGCGAGGCGGTCGATGCGGCGGCGCGTGCGGTCCTCGAAAAGGCGGGGCTGGGTCCCGACTATCGCCTGCCCGGCCTGCCGCACCGCACCGGTCACGGCATCGGGCTGTCGATCCACGAGCCCGCCTATCTGGTGCGCGGCGACACGACCCCGCTCGCACCCGGCATGTGTTTTTCGAACGAGCCGATGATCGTTATCCCCGACCGCTTTGGCATCCGGCTCGAGGATCATTTCTACATGACCGAAAGCGGCGCCAAATGGTTCACCGAACCCTCGCCCGCGATCGACCGGCCGTTCGGCTGAGCTAGCCCAGCAGCGCGCGCACGTCGTCGTAGAGCGGACGTGGCACCTGCACGCCATTCGCGAGGCTGCGCGCGCGCGCCTCGAAGCGGCGCTGCGACGGCAGGCGCGCGCCCTGCCCGGTGATCGCGTCGAACACCGCTTCGGCACGTTCGATATGCTTCGCCGCCTCGGCACCGAGGAAGCCCGCGGGATCGATCGCGAGAATGAATTCGCCGCCGATCGGCGATGAGCCGGCGCCATCGTCGAGCGCGATCGATTCGGCGCTGGTGAGATCGCCGATCAGCGGCCCCGCGATCAGTTCGACCATCGTCGCGAGCGCCGACCCCTTGTGCCCGCCGAACGTCAGCATCGCGCCGTCGAGCGCGGCTTTGGCATCGGTCGTCGGTCGCCCTTCGGCGTCGATGCCCCAGCCTTCGGGAATCGGCTTGCCTGCACGGCGATGCAGTTCGATCTCGCCGCGCGCGACCGCGCTCGTCGCGAAATCGAAGATATAGGGATAGGCGCCAGGGCGCGGCCAGCCGAACGCGATCGGGTTGGTGCCGAACAGCGGCTTGATGCCGCCGGCCGGGGCGACCCACGCGTGGCTGGGGGTGCAGGCGAAGGCGACGAGGCCCGCGGCGGCAACCGCTTCGACCTCGGGCCAGAGCGCCGCAAAATGCACGCAATTGTTGATCCCGAGCGCCGCAATTCCATTCCGCCGTGCCTTTTCGACGAGCGTCGGCAGCCCGGCGCCGAACGCGGTCTGGGCAAAGCCGCCGCCCGCATCGACCCGAACCAGCGCGGGCGCGATATCGGACACGAGGGGGATGGCATCCTTGATCACTTTGCCTGTTTTCAGCGTGTTGACGCAAACGAGCAGGCGATAAATCCCGTGACTCGCGCATTCGTCGCGTTCGCCGGCGACGATGGTTTCGGTCACCGCCTCGACATGCTGCGGCGCGAGGCCGTGGTGCGTCAGGATTTCGCGCGACAGCGCCGCCACGTCATCCAGCGAAAGTCGGACTTTTTCGTCGCTCATCACTCATCTCACAGCAAATGTTCCAAGGGCCATTATAGCCGCTTGCTAAATTCGTATACTATATAATATGCTGTTGCCAAGGCGAGCGAAGTCTCAGGGGAGCATGATGCAAATATGGCACGTCGATCGCCGCACCCTGCTCGCGGGCGCCGCAGCCGCCGCGCTTGTCCCTGTTTTCGCCCGCGCCGCCCCCGTTTCGACCACGACGTTCGGGCCAGCCAAACCGCTGCCCCTGTCGGCAGTCCGCCTGCTCGAATCGCCCTGGCTTGAGGCGATCGAAGGCAATCGTCGCTATCTCCACGCACTCGAACCCGACCGCCTGCTTCATAATTTTCGCGCCAGCGCGGGGCTCGAACCCAAGGGTACGGTCTATGGCGGGTGGGAAAGCGATACCATTGCCGGGCACAGCCTCGGCCATTATCTGACCGCCTTGTCGCTGATGTATGCCCAGACGGGCGATGAAGAATGCAAACGCCGCGCCTTTTATATCGTCGACGAACTCGCCGCGGCGCAGGCGGCGCATGGCGACGGCTATGTCGCGGGTTTCACGCGCAAGCGCGGCGATGTCGTCGAGGACGGCAAGACTATCTTCGCCGAGCTGACGCGCGGCGACATCCGTTCGATGGGGTTCGACCTCAACGGCTGCTGGGTGCCCTTCTACAACTGGCACAAATTGTTCGCCGGATTGTTCGACGCGCAGGAGCTTTGCGGCAATGCGAAGGCGCTACCCGTCGCGGTCGGGCTCGGCACCTATATCGATGGCGTGTTCGCAGCGTTGAACGACGATCAGGTCCAGCAGATACTCGATTGCGAGCATGGCGGGATCAACGAGAGCTTTGCCGAGCTGCACGCGCGAACGAAAGACCCGCGCTGGCTGCGCCTCGCCGAGCGGCTGCGGCACCGCAAGATACTCGACCCGCTCAGCGAGGGCACGGATTCGCTGCCGTGGATCCATGCCAACACCCAGATCCCGAAAATCATCGGCCTCGCGCGGCTGCACGAGCTGACCGGCAAGGCGGGCGACGCGGCGGCGGCGCGCTTCTTCTGGGAAACGGTGATCCGCGACTATTCCTACGTCATCGGCGGCAATGCCGACCGCGAATATTTCCCGGCGCCGCGGACGATCTCGAAACATATCACCGAGCAGACGTGCGAAAGCTGCAACAGCTATAATATGCTCAAGCTCACCCGCCACCTCTATGGCTGGCGGCCCGAGGCGCGGCTGTTCGATTATTATGAGCGCGCGCACACCAACCATATCCTCGCGCATCAGGACCCGGCGACGGGCATGTTCGCCTATATGGTGCCGCTGATGTCGGGGTCGGCGCGCAAATTTTCCAAACCCTTCGACGATTTCTGGTGCTGCGTCGGGTCGGGAATGGAAAGCCACGCCAAGCATGGCGATTCGGTGTGGTGGCAGAGCGGCGATACGCTGCTCGTGAACCTCTACATCGCCTCGACCGCGACATGGGAAAGCCAGGGCGCGAGCTTCCGGATGGAGACCGCCTACCCGTTCGGCGATCGGGTCGATCTCACGCTCGAGACGCTGGGCCGCTCACGCGACTTTGCCGTCGCGCTGCGAATTCCCGGCTGGTGCGAGGGCGCGGCGCTGACGGTGAACGGCAAATCCGTGCCCGCGGGAACCTCTGGCGATTATGCGGTGATCCGCCGCCGCTGGGCGAAGGGCGACCGGGTCGCGCTGACGCTGCCGATGCGGCTGCGCACCGAAGCCGCGAACGACGATCCGGCGACCGTCGCGTTGCTCCACGGCCCCGTCGTACTCGCCGCCGACCTCGGCCCCGCCGACCAGCCGTTCGAGGGGCCCGCTCCCGCGCTCGTCGCGGCCGATCTGCTCGCGGGCTTCGCGCCGGTCGATGCCGCGGCAGGTCGTTTCCGTACGACCGGCATCGCAAGGCCCGCCGACCTCAGCTTCGCACCCTTTTACCAGCAGCGCGATCGCCGCACCGCGGTCTATTTCAAAAGCTTCGACGACGCCGGCTGGGCGCGCGAGCAGGTCGCCTTTGCCGCCGAGCATGCGCGCCAGCAGGATCTCGCGCGCCGGTCGGTCGATGTGATGAATTTGGGCGAGATGCAGCCCGAGCGCGACCATGGGCTGACCGCCAAGAACAGCTATGCCGTCACCTATCGCGGGCGCCACGGGCGCGATGCCCGGACCTTCGGCTTTTTCGAATATAGAGCGAAGGTGCGCCCCGGACCGCTGGTGCTGCAGGCGACCTATTGGGGCGAAGAGCGGAACAAGCTGTTCGATATCCTCATCGACGGAACGAAGATCGCGACGCAGGCACTCGACGGCGGGCACCCCGGCGAATTTTTCACGATCGATTATCCGATCCCGGCCGACCTGACCCGCGGCAAGGGCGAAGTTACCGTCCGCTTCCAGCCCGCCAACGACACGACACGCTGCGGCCCCGTTTTCGGCGTCCGCATCTTCACGCCCGCTTCAGCCGAAGGGACGGTTTGACGCACGGCTAATCCGACGATGAAACAGGGGGTCGCAAAAATGGATAGACGCTGTCGATTGCTGGTCACGCTCGGGCTTGTGATATTCGCACAGCCCACGCTCGCGCAGGAACAGGGCGCGAAGCCCGCGGTCCACGCCAAGTCGGCGATGGCGTCCTCGTCGAACCCCACCGTGACCAAGGCGATGGTCGAGGTGATGAAGAAAGGCGGCACCGCGCTCGACGCCGTGCTGACCGCGGTGCCGATGCAGGCGGTGATCGAACCGCAGATGACGACCCTCGCGGGCGGCGTCTCGATCCTCTATTATGACGCCAAGACCCGCGAATATCATTATCTCGACGCCGAGCTCGATCATACCAAGGACGCACAGGTCGGCGGCGGCTGGGCGCAATATACCGGCGGCGGCGGCGAGCGACTGCCCGACACGTCGGGCAAGCGCATCGGCATCCCCGGCACGGTCGCGGGGATGAAGGCGGCGGCGGACCGCTTCGGCACGCTCAAATGGGGCGATTATTTCGCCCCCGCGATCAAGCTCGCCGACGATGGCTACCCGATGTATAGCTTCCTCTATGGCGAGCTCGCCGAGGCGGCGCTGACGCGGCTTTCCGCTTACCCTTCGGGGCGCGAGGAATATCTGCCCGACGGCTATGTCCCGCCCGTCGGCACGATCGTGAAGCATCCGCGGCTGGCGCAGGCGATGCGCCGCATTTCCGCCGAAGGACCATCATATATCTACACCGGCGAATGGGCGCAGCGCTTCGTCGCCGCGGTGCGCGCGACCGGCGGCGGGCTGACCGCCGAGGAGCTTGCAGGGTACAAGGCGCGCTGGGAAATGCCGCTGCGTTCGACCTATAATGGTTACGAGGTCATCGGCGCGCCGCCGCCGTCGACCGCGGGCACGCTGATCTCGATGGTGCTCAACGTCGTCGAGAATTACGACCTCAAAGCGCGGCCGCATTATGCGCAGTCGGCCGAGGCGCTCGAACTGATCCGCCGCGCCTTCGGCTTCGCCGAGACCGCGACCGATGAGTTCGTGCGCGATCCGCTGAGCTATGATGTCCCGACCGAGATGTTGCTGTCGAAAGACAATGCGAAGCGCTTTGCGGCGCAGGTGACCGCAAGCCTGCCCAAGCCCGCCGTAGCGCCGCAAGCCGCAGCCACGCCGGGAAGCGCGCTCGAACTCGCGGCGTCCTTCGATAGCCACGACCGCCACTCGACCGACACCAACCATCTCGTCGCGGTCGATGCGCAGGGCAATATGGCCTCGGTCACCCACTCGGTTTACGGCAGCACCTTCGCGACCGGCATGGTGGTCGACGGGATCGCGATGAACAGCGGCAATAATTTCCCCGGCAACACTGCCGGACCTGGCCGCCGCGTGATCTCGCCCTTCCCGCCGACGATGGTCGCGAAGGACGGCAAGCCATGGATGACGATCGGCTCGCCCGGCCTGTCGTCGCGCGCGGTGACGATCACGCTGATCAACCTGCTCGGTTATGGCATGCCGCTCGAACAGGCGGTCGACGCGCCGCGTTTCCAGGGGTCGCAGGCGGGCGTGCCGATGGTGGTCGAAAGCCGCGTGACGCAGGCCGTGCGCGACGAACTCAAGACGCGCTACGGCGTCAATGTCCGCCCGACCGCCCCCTATAATTGGCACTTCGGATCGATCCAGGCGATCCAGCGCAATCCCGACGGCAGCCTGACCGGCGTCGCCGATCCTCGCCGCGCCGGCCTCGCGGCCGGTTACTGATTAACAGGAGAAATTTCGATGCGATATCTCGCTCCCGCACTGCTGGCCGTCTCGGCCATCGCCCTCGGCGCTCCCGCTTTCGCGCAAGCTCCGCAATCGGCCTCACAGTCGGCAGACGCGCGGCTGAAGGCGCTTTACGATGCCGAGTGGAAATGGCGCACGCAGGAGCTCGCGCTCGACCCGGACGGCGACCGCGACGGCAGCGACCGCTTTCCGAGCGTCGATGCCGCAAGCCAGGCGCGCCGCGCCGCCTATTGGAACAATGCGCTGGCCGAGCTCAACAAGATCCCGTTCGACCAGCTGTCGCCCGAAGAGCGGATCAACGCCGAGGTGTTCAAGACCGCACTCGAAGAGTTCGGGGTCGAGCAGAAATACCGCGAATATGAGGATCCGTTCTTTTTCTGGACGTGGATCGCGCCGCGCGGCGGGCTGCCGAACGCCGACGCCTATCGCAATTATATCAAGCGGCTCGGCGATATGCCGCGTTATGTCGATCAGCAGATCGTCAACATGCGCGCAGGGCTCAAGCGCGGCTTCACCAAGCCGCAGGTCTCGCTAGCCGGCCGTGACGCGCCGATCGAACCGCTGGCGTCGGCCGATGTCGACAAGAACCCGCTGTTCACCAGCTTCGCTGCAATGCCCGGCAGCATCCCCGAAACCGAACGCACGGCTTTGGTAGCCGAGGGCCGCGCTGCGGTCGCTGCTGCGGCACCGGCGTTCGCAAAGCTGCGCGCGTTCGTCCGCGACGAATATATCCCCAAGGCGCGCACCGCGATTGCCGGCGAAGCGCTGCCCGACGGCAAGGCCTATTATGCCGCGAAGATTCGCCAATATACGACGCTCGACCTGACACCCGAGCAGATCCATGAAATCGGGATCAAGGAGGTCGCGCGGATCGACGCCGACATGCAGGCGACGATGAAGAAGTCGGGATGGACGGGCGATTTCGCCGGCTTCCTCCACTTCCTCAAGACCGATCCGCAGTTTACCGCGAAATCCCCGTACGAGCTGATGGCGAAATCGGCCTATGTCGCGAACCGGATCAACGGCCAGCTCAAATTCCTCGTCGGCCATCTGCCGCGCTATCGCTTCACGATCCGCCAGACGCCCGACAATATCGCGCCCTTCGCCACCGGCGGAAACGGGGGGCTCGAGAGCTGCCTGATGAACACCTATAACCTCCCCGCGCGGCCGCTCTATACGATCCCGCCTTTGACCGCGCACGAATGCGCGCCGGGGCATAGCTTTCAGGCGGCGCTCGCGCTCGAGGCGCCCGACCGGCCGCAGATCCGTCGGACGACCTATTTCTCGGGCTATGGCGAAGGCTGGGGGCTCTATACCGAATGGCTCGGCATCCAGATGGGCATTTACGAGACGCCCTATGATGAGTTCGGGCGCGAGACGTACGAGATGTGGCGCGCGGCGCGGCTCGTCGTCGACACCGGGCTGCATCACAAGGGCTGGACGCGCCAGCAGGCGCTCGATTTCATGAAGGCGCACACAGCGCTGTCGGATCACGAGATCACGATCGAGGTCGATCGTTACATCAACGATCCGGGCCAAGCGCTCGCGTACAAGCTCGGCGAGATGCTGATCCGCCGCAAGCGTGCCGAGGCCGAAGCGAAACTCGGCGCCAGTTTCGACCAGCGCTGGTTCCACGACACGCTGCTCGGGCTCGGCTCGGTGCCGCTGCCGACGCTCGAGCGCGTGCTCGACGAATGGATCGCGGGCGGGGGCAAGAACCCCAATCCCGAACCCGCCGCCTGATTTTTCCGATGAGGAGACAGAAGTTGTTCACCCGCACGATCCTGCTTTCGACCCTCGCTCTTCTGCCGCTGGCGCCCGCCGCGGCAGAGACACCCGCCGCGGCCGCCCCTTCGGCCGCGGCGGCCACGCCGGGAAGCGCCGACGCCCGGCTTCGCGAGCTGTACGAGGCCGAGTGGGCCTGGCGGCAGAAGGAATTCGCCCGGCGCATCGGTGACCCGCCCTTCACCGCGTCGGCCGACCATCTGCCGCGCGTCGATGCGGCGACGCAGGCGGCGCGGCAGGCCTATTGGCAAAAGACGCTCGCCGCGCTCGACACGATTCCGGTCGATCAATTGTCCGAGAATGAGAAGATCAATGCCGCGGTGCTGCGCACCAGTCTCGAGGCCTTCGTCGCCGAGGGCAAGTACCGGATGTGGGAAATGCCGTTCAACGCCGACAGCCAGTTCTGGTCGGGGCTGAGTGCGCGCGACGCCTGGCCGTCGCTTGAGGAATATCAACGCTACATCGGCCGCATGCGCGACATCCCGCGCTATTTCGACGAGCAGATCGTCAATATGCGCGCGGGGCTGAAGCGCGGCTTCAGCGTGCCGCGCGCCTCGCTCGAAGGACGCGACGCAACGATCGCCGCCTATGTCGACGCCGACCCGGCGAAAAACCCTTTCTACAGCGCCTTCGCCAAGATGCCTTCTACGATCCCGGCAGCGGATCAGGAGCGGTTGCGCACCGAAGCGCAGGAGGTGATTTCGGGGACGGTGGCGCCCGCGTACGCCAAGCTGCTGACCTTCTTCAAGCAAGAGTATCTGCCCAAGGCGCGCACGACGCTGGCGGCCGAGGCGATGCCCGACGGCAAGGCCTTTTATCAGGCGCAGATCCGCGAATATACGACCACCGCACTGACCGCCGAACAGATCCACGAAATCGGCCTCAAGGAAGTCGCGCGGATCACTGCCGAGATGGAGCAGGTGAAGGAGAAGGCGGGGTTCAAAGGTGACCTTGCGGCGTTCATCCAGTTCCTGCGCACCGACCCGCAATTTTATGCGAAGACCCCCGAGGAGCTTCTCGCCTTCTCGGCGCTTGTCGCCAAGCGCGCCGACGGCCAGCTGAAATATACGATCGGCTTCCTGCCGCGCTACCGCTTCACCATCCTGCCGGTGCCCGACGCGATCGCGCCGACCTATACGTCGGGGCGCGGCGGGCTCGATGCGTGCCTGATGAACACCTATGATCTGCCGTCGCGGCCGCTGTACCAGATCCCCGCGCTGACGCTCCACGAATGCGTTCCCGGGCACAGCTTCCAGGCCGCGGTCGCGCTCGAGACGGTGAAATGGCCCGCCTTCCGCCGCCAGACCTATTTCTCGGGCTATGGCGAGGGCTGGGGGCTCTACACCGAATGGCTCGGCACCAAGATGGGCATCTATCGCACGCCCTACGAGGATTTCGGGCGCCTCTCGTTCGAAATGTGGCGCGCCTCGCGGCTCGTCGTCGACACCGGCGTCCATCATTATGGCTGGAGCCGCGAGAAGGCGATCGACTATCTCGCGAGCCACACCGCGCTCGCGCAGCATGACGTCGAGACCGAGATCGACCGCTATATCAGCTGGCCCGGACAGGCGCTCGCTTACAAGCTGGGCGAGATCACGATCCGCCGGCTGCGCGCCGACGCCGAGGCAAAGCTCGGGCCGAAGTTCGACCAGCGCAAGTTCCACGACACCTTCCTCGCCCTGGGGTCGGTGCCGCTTCCGGTGCTCGAACAGCAGCTTGAAAAATTCATCGCCGATGGCGGCGAAGGTCCGACCGCCGCCGCCCCCTGATTTCCTTCCCCCCCGACAGAATATTCCCAGGAGAGATCCATGCGTATCAACCGCTATCCGATCCTTGTCGCGCTGGCCGCGGCACTCGCGCTGCCCGCCGCCGCGCAGGAAAAGAAAGCCGAAACCGGCAAGAGCGAAAGCGCCAAGGCCGACGCGAACGAACCCGAAGAGGATATCGCGCGTGCCAGTGCCGAGGAGGACGCGCAGCCGAAACGCGGCAGCGTGACCGTCAAGGGCCGGACGATCGCCTATACCGCGACCCCCGGCACACTCACCATCCGCGACGACGATGGCGAGGCGGTCGCGAGCATGTTCTACGTCGCCTATGTCGCCGACCGGCCGAAGGGTTCGGCGCCGCGCCCGGTGACCTTCACCTTCAACGGCGGGCCGGGCTCGTCGAGCATGTGGCTGCACATGGGATCGATCGGCCCCGTGCTCGTCGAAACGCCGAACGCGGGCAGCACCGCTCCCGCACCCTATCGCATCCGGAGCAATCCCGAGACGATGCTCGACAAGACCGACATCGTCTTTCTCGACGCGATCGGCACCGGCCTGTCGCGTCCGATCGGCAAGTCGAAGGGCCCCGAATTCTGGGGGGTCGATCAGGATATCGACGCCTTCTCGCGCGGTATCATGCGCTACCTCACGCTCAACGACCGCTGGGACAGCCCGAAATTCCTGTTCGGCGAAAGCTATGGCACGCTGCGCGGCGCGGGGCTGGTCTATGCGCTGCAGCAGCGGGGGGTGCAGATGAACGGCGTCGTGCTGCTGTCGTCGATCCTGAACTATGGCGTGCGCCAGCCGGGCTACGACCAGATTTACCTCACCTATCTGCCAAGCTATGCCGCGACCGCCTGGTATCACAATCGGCTGGCTAACAAGCCCGCGGCGCTCGAACCCTTCCTGACCGAAGTGCGGCAATGGACGACGGGACCCTATGCGGCGGCACTCGCCAAGGGGTCCGACCTCAGCGACGAGGAACGGGGTGCCGTCGCGCAGCAGATGAGCGCCTATACGGGGCTGCCGGTCAAATATATCCTCGACGCCGACCTGCGCGTTGAACTGTCGCGGTTCCGCAAGGAGTTGATGCGTGACCAGAAGCGCACCGTCGGCCGGCTCGATTCGCGTTTCATCGGGATCGACGTCGATGCGGCGGGCGAAGGCCCCGAGTTCGACACCACCGACGCCGCGATCAGCGGGCCCTATGTCGGCGCGCTCAACAAATATCTGTTCGGCACGCTCGGCTATAAGACCAAGCTCAGCTACCGTCCCAATTATTACGTCAAGATCGGCGGCGGCAATTGGGACCAGCGCCACCGCGCGCCCGGCGGACGGCAGGGCGGCGCGCAGATGGCGCTTGCCAACACCGCGCTCGACCTGTCGGCCGCGATGCGCCAGAATCCCTATCTGAAAGTGCTGTCACTCAACGGCTATTACGACATGGCGACGCCCTTTTTCGGCGCCGAATATGATCTGAAGCATATGCAGATCGACCCGTCGTTGCGCGCGAACCTGACCTATCATTATTATGAATCGGGCCACATGGTTTACATCAACCCGGCAGTCATCGGGCAGTTCAAGCGCGACCTCGACACCTTCTATGACAGCGCGGCCGTAGGCAACTGAACAGGGGGAGGCAGCGCTCGCGCCCACCGCCGGACGCGAGCGCTGCCTTATCAATCGCCCAAAACAAGCGCGCCGTCGATACGGCGCGCGATGCCCAACGGATTGGCCGGCTTCAGCGCGGCCGGGAGCAGGCTTTCGGGCAAATTCTGATAGCTGACGGGCCGCAGGAAGCGTTCGATCGCCAGCGTACCGACCGAGGTGCTCCGTCCGTCCGAGGTCGACGGATAAGGCCCACCATGGACCATCGCATGGCCCACCTCGACGCCCGTCGGCCAGCCATTGGCGAGAATGCGCCCGACCTTGCGCTCGATCAGCGGCAGCAGCCGTGCCGCCAGCGGCTCGTCGTCGGCGTCGATCTGGAGCGTCGCGGTGAGCTGGCCCTCGAGTCCCGCGACCAGCGCCGCGACCTCGTCGATGTCGCGGCAGCGGACGATCACCGACGATGAGCCGAAGACTTCGTGGCCGAGCGCCGCGTCGGCGAGGAAGCCCGCGGCGTCGGTGATGAACAGCGCACCGCGTGCCGCGCACGTGCCCGGCCCTTCGGCACCGCGCGCGACAAGCTGCGTCGCCGAATGACGCTCGAGGGCATCGACACCGCTCTCGAAGCTTTTGTGGATGCCCGGCGTCAACATCGTCGCAGGGGCAATCGCCGACAGCGCAGCGCCCGCCGCGGCGGCGAAGCGGTCGAGATCGGGGCCGTCGAGCGCGATCAGCAGACCGGGGTTGGTGCAGAATTGGCCGGCGCCCATCGTCAGCGACTGGGCGAACGCCTCGCCGAGCGCCTCCGCCCGGTTCCTGAGCGCGGCGGGGAAAAGGATTACCGGGTTGATGCTGCTCATCTCGGCATAAACCGGGATCGGCTCGGTGCGTGTCGCGGCGATCTGCATCAGCGCGAGTCCGCCGCCGCGCGAACCGGTGAAACCCACGGCCTTGATCCGCGGATCGGCGACGAGCGCGCCGCCGAGTGCGTTCGACGGGCCGGGCAGATAGGAGAAGACGCCTTCGTGAAGCCCACAGCTTGCGACCGCCGCGCGGATCGCGCGTGCGACAAGCTCGCCCGTGCCGGGATGCGCGGGGTGACCCTTGACCACGACCGGGCAGCCCGCGGCGAACGCCGACGCGGTGTCGCCGCCGGCGACCGAGAAGGCGAGCGGGAAGTTGCTCGCACCGAACACCGCGACGGGGCCGAGCGCAATGTGCCGGCGGCGGAGGTCGGGCCGCGGCAACGGCGCGCGATCGGGCAAGGCGGGATCGATCGTCGCGTGCAGCCAGTCGCCCGCGCGGACAAAGGCGGCAAACATGCGCAGCTGCCCCATCGTGCGGCCGCGCTCGCCCTCGAGCCTTGCGCGCGGCAGGCCGCTCTCGGCCATTGCGCGTTCGATCAGATCGTCGCCGATCGCGGCAATGCCGTCGGCAATGGCTTCGAGAAACGCCGCCCGCGCTTCGAGCGTGGTTTCGGAAAAGCTGGCAAAGGCGGCATCGGCGAGCGCACAGGCACGGTCGACATGGCTCGCGTCCGCGGCGCCAAACGGCGGTTCGATCGCCTGTCCGGTCGAAGGATCGACCGCGAGGAAGGTCTCGGTTGCACTGTCTTCGGTCGCGCCGACGAAAATCGAACCAGCTATCATTTTGGCGTCCTTCATTGTTCCTGGGGGAGAGTCTGCGGCCGGAAGGCCCGGGTCATTTCGTCGTTTCGCGCCGCCGAAGCGGCAATGGTGTCGCCCATCAACCGGGTGAGCGTGTCGTCTTCGTCGAGAACCTCGAGGCCGGCGAGGGTTACGCCGCCCGGGCTTGCAACGCGGCGCGCCATGTCGGCGGGGTCGGCTCCGGCCTCGGCCAGCATCGCCGCCGATCCGGCCATCGTCTCGGCAATCAACCGAAGCGCTTGTTCGCGGCTTAGCCCCTGAGCCTCCGCAGCGAACGCCATCGCATCGGCGATCCGGAAGAAAAAGGCGGGAGTCGCGCCCGAAACCGTCGTCGCAATGGCGCAAAGGCGCTCGTCGCTCATCCATTCCACGATGCCGAGCGGAGCAAAAAGGGTTTCGGCCAGTGCCCGTGACGACCCATCCACGCCGTCGCCCGCGAGCGCGGTGACCCCGCGCCCGATCGCCGCGGGAAGATTGGGCACCGCACGCACCAGCGGCCCGGCCGCCCGAAAATGATATCGCAGCGTCGCAAACTCGACCGCCGCGAGCACCGAAATCAACATAGTGCCGGGGCCCGCCAGTTCCGCGAGCGATGGTGCGATCTCGGCAAGTTTCTGCGGCTTCACGGCGAGGACCAGCACCGCGGGCGGGGCGAGCCCGGTCGGGACCGAACCGAGCAGCCGCACCCCTTCCGGCGCCGCCGCGAGCGAAGGATCGACGACCGTTATTGACGAGGCCGGCACGCCGCTCTGCAGCCAGCCGGCGAGCATCGCGCCACCCATATTGCCGCAACCGACCAGCATGACGCTGGGGGGAGCGAGCCGCGCTCCGCGCAGAATATCCTGAGAATCCGAGGTCAAGAAAGGCGTCTCCGCGACGATATTGTAGAGGAGCGTCTTAGTACATCGTATACGATTTTGGTCAAGTCATCGCGGGGCAGCCGCCTTGCCGTCGGGCTCAGAACTGGTAAGCCAAACCCCCGCCGAAGACCCACTGGTCGGCGCTGCCGGCGTCCTTCACGATTGGCGAATCGGCGAAGCGCGAGAGGAGGCGGCCATATTGCGCGCCGCCGAGCAGCACGAAGCCCTTGCGAAGGTCGCCCGACAGCGCATAGGCGCCCGCCACGCCGAGCGTATATTTGCCCGCGGTCGCCTTGGTCCCCGCACGGGTGTAGACGGGGAGGCCGCTCGCGGCGCTGCCCAGCGGGTCGATGTCGTAATAATAGCGGCCGAAGCCCTTGCCGTAGAAGTTCACCGACGCCGACACGCCAATATAGGCGCGTTTCGACAGCGGCGTGCCGTAATCGATCGTCGGCGAAGCGGTCCAGCTGCCGTGTTTGCCCGATATGTCCTTCGTCGCGACGAAGCGGAAGCCGAGCTGATCATAGGCGCTGGTGATCACGCCGGTTTTGGTGACGCCCGTGAAGAAGCCGGCCTCGACCGCCATTTTGCGGTCGGGGAGCAGGTCGACCTGCGGATCCTTGACGCTGCCGGTGCGGTCGCCGCGCAGGCTGATGATCGGACCGAACTTCCAGTCGATCTTCTGGCCGCGGCGATGGCGGATCAGGTCTACCTGGAAATTGGTGCCGCGGGTCGAGAAGGAAAAGCCCTCGTACCGGCCGCGGACGTAAAAGGCCGGCAGAAAGCGGCGGTCGTCCGATCCATTATAGTCGGCCGAGTTCAGCACGCCCGCCGCGACGGCGATATAGTTGCGCGACCATTTGCGATCCGAATCTTCATCGTCGTCGTCGGGCCGCGCGCCGGGGAGCAGGATATTCTCGTCGATATCGGTGTTCTGAAGATAGCGCGCGGGTTCTTCCTCGATTCCGGTCGCGAGGCCGGTGTCGGGGGGCGTGGCGGTTATCTCATAGGGCAGCGGCGCCTCTTCGGCGGCGGCGGGTGCGGCGAGCGCGCAGGCGGCAAGAAGCGGGACGATGCGCGCCGGCGGGCCGATGCGGAAGAACAGTCTCAAATCGGCGATGGTCATCCGCTCAATATCCTATGGTCCTGCCCGTCCTTACGGGGGTGTAAGTAAACAATCCGCCATTGCAACGGCTTCGTCTTGCCGAAGGATGCATTTGATCGCATGTGCCTTTCATGAACCAACGCCTCTTCGCCGCTTTCATATTCCTCCGCATCGCCATTGGTTCCGCGGCCGATACCCGGCGGGAGCGCGTATCATGAGCCGCGTGCCGCGTTTCATCGGCTATGCCTTCATGGCCGCCGCGGCGGTGCTCGCGGCGGTGATGAAGAAGGAAGGCGTCGAAAGCGTCGGCCCGCTGCCCGCGGTTGCGGTCGCGCTTTTCCTCGGCATGGTCGGGGTGATGCTGGTGTTCACCGACCTGATGGTGCGCGGGCTTTATGCGCAGGTCGATGCGGCGAAGGCGCGCGAGGAGGGGGAGGGCGAAGATTGATCCGCCGCGCTCGCAGGGCGGAGGATCGGCTGCCGCCTCGATCCCTTTTCGTTCGACACCCCATGCGCTTGGCTTTATGACGACGACATGACCGATCGTCCGCATACGCCGCTGCTCGACACGGTGGATGTCCCCGCCGACCTCCGCAAGCTGAAGCCCGAAGACCTCCGCCAGTTCGCCGACGAGCTGCGCGCCGAGATGATCTCGGCCGTCGGCACAACGGGCGGGCATCTGGGATCAGGGCTGGGTGTCGTCGAGCTGACGACCGCGCTCCACTATGTGTTCGACACGCCGCGCGACAAGATCGTGTGGGACGTCGGACACCAATGCTATCCGCACAAGATCATCACCGGGCGCCGCGACCGCATCCGCACCTTGCGCACCGGCGGCGGGCTGAGCGGTTTCACCAAGCGCAGCGAGAGCGAATATGATCCGTTCGGGGCGGCGCATTCGTCGACCTCGATCAGCGCCGCATTGGGCTTCGCGATCGCCAACAAGCTGAAGGACGAGCCCGGCCGCGCGATCGCGGTGATCGGCGACGGGTCGATGTCGGCGGGCATGGCCTATGAGGCGATGAACAACGCCGCCGCGGCGGGCAACCGGCTGATCGTGATCCTCAACGACAACGACATGTCGATCGCGCCGCCGGTGGGCGGGCTTTCGGCCTATCTCGCCAAGCTCGTATCGTCGCGGCCGTTCATCGAGCTGCGCGAGATCGCGCGGCGTTTCGCGCGCAAGCTGCCCGAACCGCTGCACAAGGCGGCGAAAAAGACCGACGAGTTCGCGCGCGGCATGGCGATGGGCGGGACTCTCTTCGAAGAGCTCGGCTTTTATTATGTCGGGCCGATCGACGGGCATAATCTCGAACATCTGATCCCGGTGCTCGAAAATGTGCGAGACAGCGACCATGGCCCGGTGCTGATCCATGCGGTGACGATGAAGGGCAAGGGTTACGCCCCCGCCGAGGCGGCCGCCGACAAATATCATGGCGTCCAGAAATTTGACGTGATCACCGGCGAGCAGGCGAAGGCGCCGCCGGGACCGCCCGCGTACCAGAATGTGTTCGGCGAGACGCTCGCGAAGCTTGCCGACACCGACAAGCGCATCGTCGCGATCACCGCCGCGATGCCGTCGGGGACCGGGGTCGACAAATTCGCGAAGGCGCACCCCGACCGCACCTTCGACGTGGGCATTGCCGAGCAGCATGCGGTGACCTTTGCTGCGGGGCTCGCGGCGCAGGGGATGCGGCCGTTCGCGGCGATCTATTCGACCTTCCTCCAGCGCGCCTATGACCAGGTCGTGCACGATGTCGCGATCCAGAATCTGCCGGTGCGCTTTGCGATCGACCGCGCGGGACTCGTCGGGGCCGACGGCTCGACGCATGCGGGCTCGTTCGACGTCACCTATCTGGCGACCTTGCCGAACATGGTGGTGATGGCGGCGGCCGACGAGGCCGAACTCGTCCATATGACATACACGGCCGCCGAATATGACGATGGCCCGATCGCCTTCCGCTATCCGCGCGGCAATGGCACCGGCGTGGCGCTGCCCGCGGTTCCCGAGAAGCTCGCGATCGGCAAGGGGCGCGTCGTGCGGAGCGGCAAGACCGTCGCGATCCTGTCGCTCGGCACCCGGCTCGCCGAGGCGCTGAAGGCGGCCGACACGCTGGAGGCGCGCGGGCTGTCGACGAGCGTGATCGACCTTCGCTTCGCGAAGCCGCTCGACGAGGAGCTGATCCGCAAGACGCTTAGCGGCCATGAGGTGTGCGTGACGGTCGAAGAGGGCAGCGTCGGCGGGCTGGGCGCGCATGTGCTGACGCTCGCGAGCGATGAGGGGCTGATCGACGCGGGGCTGAAGCTGCGCACGATGCGCCTGCCCGATGTCTTCCAGGACCAGGACAAGCCCGAGCTGCAATATGACGCGGCGGGGCTCAACGCGCCGCAGATCGTCGATTGCGTGCTGAAGGCGCTGCGGCATAACAGCGCGGGCGTCGAGGAAGCGGGCGCGCGCGCTTGAGCCGATAAGCAAGCCGGGGGGCACGGGGCGGCATGAACTTCTTCAACCTCCTGCAATCGCTCGACGAGCTGCTCTACGAGGTTATGTCGTGGCTGGTCTTTTATCCGATCACGCTGTGGCGGACGCTCGTCCACCCCTTGAAGATGATGGATTATTCGGACCTCGAGCAGCGCGATACCGAGGACCAGCAATATACCGACACGCTGTCGCCGCCGCTGTTCCTGCTGCTGTCGCTGATCATCGTCCACGCCGCAGAACTGGCGCTGGTCGGCACCGAAGCGGTGGTGACGAGCAAGATCGGCCTGTCCGCGCTGGTCAGCACCAACACCGACCTGATCATGCTGCGCATCGTGACCTACAGCCTGTTCGCGGTGTTGATGGCGACGCGGTTGGTTCGCGCGCGCAAGGTCGAACTCACACGCCAAACGCTACGCGCTCCCTTCTACAGCCAATGTTATGTCGTCGCGTTGCTCGCGATCCTGTTCGGCGCCGCCACGATATTAATCCGGCTGGCGCATACATGGTCGCTGGTCACCGGTGTGGTGCTGGCGCTTGCCGCGCTGCTGTGGTTCGGCACCCTGCAGACCGCGTGGTTCGTCCAGCATCTGAAGTGCAGCCGGCTGCGCGCCTTTGGCCAGGCGTCGCGCGCGATGGTCGAAAGCATTGTCGCGGTGCTGCTGCTGTCGAACCTGTTTAGCTGAGCCGCATAAGAAAACGGCCCGGTTATGCCGGGCCGTCCTCATCATCGGTCGAAAGGGCGGTTCAGGCGGTCGGGATCGCCGCCGATGCGTCGCGGCCGTCGCCTTCGGGGGCGGCGAGGATGTCGCGGACGACGAGGCCCTTGTCGACGACCTGCGTGTCGGGGCTGCCCACCTGGCTGCGGATGCCCGGATCGGCGCGCGCGCCGTCGGCGCTGCCGATGATCTGCGTTTCGCTCGCGCTACGCGCCGACGGGCCGCCGAAGAGCGCGCGCAGCGTCTGTTCGGCGGTCGTTTCGCCGCCGGGGCGCGCGGTGCCGGGGGCCGGCGGGGTGAGCGCGAAATCGGGCGGCACGACGAGCGGCGCCTGACGCGATACCATCATTTCGTCAGGACGGTCGCGGCTGAACAGGCTGTTCGACCCGCAGGCCGAAAGCGTCGTGGCAAGAATCGAGGCGGCCAGGATGGCGGTGGTCCGGTTCACTGTAATAACTCCTATGCGCCCCGTTTATTCGGCGGACGGCTGACCGTCAGCGGCTGGGGCCTTTTCGCCCAAGAGCAGCGCGCGCGCAACCAGCAAAAGCACGCCGAGCGTGATGCACGCATCGGCGACGTTGAAGATCATGAAGGGGCGGAAATCGCCGATATGCAGGTCGGCGAAGTCGACGACATAGCCGAAGCGGACGCGGTCGACGATATTGCCGAGCGCGCCGCCGAGGATCATCGCGAGCGCGATCACGTCGCCCTTCGCCTGTTCGCGCGTCATCCAGAAGGCGACCGCGGCGGCGACGAGTCCCGTCACCGCGACGAGCGTCCAGCGCGTCGTATCGGTGCAGCTGGCGAACATCGACAGCGAAATGCCGCAATTTTCCGCCCAGGTCAGGTTGAAGAAGCTCGCGAGCTCGATCTGTCCCTTCGGTTCCAGCGACAGCGGGACGGTGACGACCCATTTGGTGATCTGGTCGAGGATGAAGGCGGCCGCGGCAAAGATCAGGCCGAAGCGCAGGTGGGGCGAACGTGAGCTGCTCATGCCGCGGTCAATACCGTGTCGCAGCGATTGCACAAGCTGCCGTCGGCCTCGACCTCGGGCAGGTGGCGCCAGCAGCGGCCGCATTTGTGGTTTTCGGTGCGGGTGACCGCCAGTTCGTCGCCGGCGCGGGCGACCGACACGATGAAGATTTCCTCGAGCGCGGCGGGATCGAGCGTCGGATCGGGGATCGTGACTTCGGCCTCAAGGCTCGACCGGATCGTCTTTTCGCGGCGATAGGGTTCGATCGCCTCGGTCACCGCTTCGCGCTGGGTGCGGACGTTCGCCCATTTGCTCGCGAGCGCGGCGTCGTTCCATGCGGCGTCGACCGTCGGCCATTCGAGCAGATGCACGCTGCCCGCATCGGGATAACGCGTGCCCCACACTTCCTCGGCGGTGAACACCAGCACCGGGGTCGCGTAGCGGACGAGCGCGTGGCACAGCGTGTCGAGCACGCTGCGGTACGCGCGGCGGGTGTCGGTGCCGAGCGGCGCGGCGGGGCCGAGGTCGCAGTAGAGGACGTCCTTGCGGATGTCGAAATAGAAGGCCGACAGATCCTCGTTGCAGAAATCGGCCAGCAGGCGCGTGTAGCCGTTGAAGTCGAAATCATCGACCGCCCGATGCATCTTCGCGTCGAGGTCGGCGAGCAGGCTGAGCATGTAACGTTCCAGCTCGGGCATCGCCGAAACGTCGGTGACGCGTTCCTCATCGGTAAAGCCGTCGAGCGCGCCGAGCAGGTAGCGGAAGGTGTTGCGCAGCTTGCGATACTGGTCGGCGACGCCCTTCAGGATCTCGTCGCCGATGCGGTGGTCCTCGGTGAAGTCGACGCTGAGCGCCCACAGGCGGATGATGTCGGCGCCGTTGGTTTCCATCACCTTGACGGGGTCGGTCGTGTTGCCGAGCGATTTCGACTGTTTGAAGCCCTTGCTGTCCATCGTGAAGCCGTGCGTCAGCACCGCCTTGTACGGCGCCTGTCCGCGCGTGCCGCAGGACTCCAGCAGCGACGACTGGAACCAGCCGCGATGCTGGTCGCTGCCTTCGAGATAGAGGTCGGCGCTGTGCGTGCTGCCGTCGTGGCGGACGAGCGCGGGCCATTTGCCGCTTTCGAGCACGAAGGCGTGGGTGCAGCCCGAATCGAACCAGACGTCGAGAATGTCGACGATGCGTTCGTAGTTCGCCGCATCATAAGCGTCGCCCAGATATTCCTGCGCGCGCGCGTCGTTCCATGCGTCGACGCCGCCTTCCTTCACCGCCGCGACGATGCGGTCGTTGACGATCGGGTCGTTGAGATAATGGCCGGTCTTGCGGTCGACGAAGAGCGTGATCGGCACGCCCCATGCGCGCTGGCGGCTGAGCACCCAGTCGGGGCGGCCCTCGACCATCGATCCGATGCGGTTGCGGCCCTTGGCCGGGACGAAGCGCGTGTCGTCGATCGCCTGCATCGCGGCTTGGCGCAGCGTCGGCGCGGCGCAGAGATCTTCCTCATGCGGGTTGAGCGCGCCGCCTTCATTCTCCCAGCGCTTTTCGCGCGGGGTCTTGGGCTCGATATGCGTCATCACCTTGTCCATCGGCACGAACCATTGCGGGGTGCAGCGATAGATGACCTTGGCTTTCGAGCGCCAGCTGTGCGGATAGCTGTGCTTATAGTCGGCGCTGGCCGCGAGCAGCGCGCCGGCTTCCTTAAGGTCGGTGCAGATCGGGCCGTCGGGGGCGTTGAACTTGGGGTTGATCACCGATCCCTGACAGCCGAGCCAGCCCCAGTCTTCGCGATATTTGCCGTCGCCCTCGACCGCGAACACGGGGTCGATGCCGTTCGCCTTGCACAGGTCGAAGTCGTCCTCGCCATGGTCGGGCGACATATGGACAAGGCCCGTGCCGCTGTCGGTGGTGACAAAATCGCCCGCGAGGAAGGGACGCGGACGCGCGAAGAAGCCGCCGAGCGCGTGCATCGGGTGGCGGGCGATGGTGCCGGCAAGGTCGGAGCCTTTGTAAACGCCCAAAACGTCTTCGATGTCCGGATGATCGAGGCTCTGCTCGGGGTCGAGCCGCGAACGAAACGTTTCCAAAAGATCTGATGCGACCAAAACGCGGATTACCCGCCCGGCATCGATCCACTCCCACTGAACATGCGAATATTCGACCTCCGGCCCATAGGCTAACGCCTGGTTGACCGGGATCGTCCACGGCGTGGTCGTCCAAATGACGGCATGAGCGCCGACGAGCTCGGCGATGTGGCTTTCGACGATCTCGAACGCCACATCGATCTGCGTCGAGACGATATCCTCATATTCGATCTCGGCCTCGGCGAGCGCGGTCTTTTCGACCGGCGACCACATCACCGGCTTGGCGCCGCGATAGAGCATGTCGTTCGCGGCGAATTTGAGCAGTTCGCGCACGATCGTGGCTTCGGCCTCATAATCCATCGTCAGATACGGATGGTCCCAGTCGCCGCCGATGCCGAGGCGCTTCAACTGCTCGCGCTGGGTGTCGACCCAATGCTGCGCATAGGCGCGGCATTCGGCGCGGAATTCCTCGACCGGAACCTCGTCCTTGTTGAGCTTTTTCTTGCGATATTGCTCCTCGACCTTCCACTCGATCGGCAGGCCGTGGCAGTCCCAGCCGGGGACGTAGGGCGCGTCCTTGCCCTTCAGCGTCTGGGTGCGGACGACCATGTCCTTCAGGATATGGTTGAGCGCATGGCCGATGTGCATGTCGCCATTGGCGTAGGGCGGGCCGTCGTGGAGGATGAACTGGTCGCGGCCCCTGCGGCTTTCGCGAATCTGCCCCTCAAGACCCGCCTCGATCCATTTGGCGAGAATCTGCGGCTCCTTCTGCGGCAGGCCGGCCTTCATCGGGAAGTCGGTCTTGGGCAGGAAGACGGTGTCGCGGTAGTCGCGCTGTTCGGCGGCGGGCGTGCTCTCGGTCATGGGCGGCCGCTTAGCGCAGATTCGCGTGCGCGCAAACCTTCCTCTCCCCTCGGGGGAGAGGGATGTGGAAGCTTGGCAGCCTGCTGCCTAGCTGGAGCTGGGTGAGGGTATGCGGCGTTGCTGGACCCTCACCCGCTGCGACTAGCGAGCGAGCTCGCAAGTCTCGCTGCCCTCTCCCCCAAGGGGAGAGGGTTTTCACTTCTGCCGCGGACGCAGCGCGGGGCCGAGATTATAGATGTCGTCGATCCACACATAGCCGGTGAAGCTGGCGGGCACCTTGGTCAGTTGACCGACCTCGGACAGCCCCATGCCGCCCTTTTCGTCGCCGCGCGGGCCGGTGAGGAGGACGCGCGTGCCATGTTTTGCAGCGCGGTCCTGCAGGCGGTCGGGCCAGCCCCAATAGGCCCATTGATAGTTCAGCGGCACCATGATCGTGCCCCCGGTGCAGCTTGGCGGATACCAGCCCGACCAGCCATATTTGATATAATCGGTCGTGCAGCGCTTGGCCGCGTCGGGGTCCATCGTCCACGCCTTGGGCGCCTTGGCGCGGATCACGTCCATCAGGCGCGCGTTGCCGAAAAAGCCGAAGCGCGGATCGTCGGGATCGATGCCGGCGCGCGCGAAGGCAGCGAGGACGAGTTCGGCCTCCTTCGGATCGCGCGACTTGAAGTTGATGAGCAGCGATGCGTGGCCGAGCGCGGCGAGCACTTCGTCGAGGCTGGGCATCAGGCCGACGCCCTTGCCGCGCAGGGGATAGGTCTGGCCGCCGTCGGCTGTATAGCCATAGCCGATATCGAGCGCCTTCAATTCGGCCATCGTGTGGTCGCGGATCTCGCCCTTGCCGTCGGTGCGGCAATCGAGCGTCCAGTCGTGGAAGACCGCGACCTGCCCGTCCTTCGTGGCCGCGACGTCGAATTTGACCATGCCCGCGTCGCGGCCGATCGCCGCCTTCATCGAGGGCAGGCTGTTTTCGATATAGTCATGCTCGGGCGCGCGGATGCGCGTTGCGGTGCACGTCTCGTCGGTGACGCCGCTGTGATCGAACAGCTGCGATACGCCGCGATGGGCGATCAGCACGCGCTTGCCGGTGGGGTCGGGGGCGAGGAAGCTGGCATTGCTGAGGGTGAACCAGGCGACGACAAGCGCGAAGACCCAGAGCAGGATTTTCGTGCGCCGCTTCATCGGCTTTTTGGTCGGGCCTTCGAGCGCGGTCGCCCAATCGTCGCTGTTGGTCATTATTCCCCCCTGATTCCCTCTCCCCTTGCGGGAGAGGGCGTGAGACTTGCGAGCTTGCTCGCTAGTCGCAACGGGAGAGGGGGCTGCCTTATCGATAGGACGCTGCCCCCTCTCCCAGCTGCGCCTAGGCAGCAAGCTGCCAAGGCTGCACAACCCTCTACCGCAAGGGGAGAGGGGTCAAATTTCCGCCAGCAACCGCTTCGCCTCGTCGCAATCCGCCGCGATTTGCGCCATCAGCGTGTCCATGCTGTCGAACTTCGCTTCCGGCCGGATGAAGGCATGGAAGGCGACGTCGATTTCCTGTCCGTAGAGGTCTTCGGCGAAGTCGAAGAAATGCGGTTCGAGCAGCTCCTTGGGCGGGTCGAAGCTCGGGCGGATGCCGAGGTTTGCGGCGCCCTTGAGGATGCGGCCATCGGGGAGTTTTCCGGTGACGGCGTAGATGCCGTAACGCGGGCGCAGATACTGCCCCATTTCGAGGTTCGCGGTCGGGAAGCCGAGCAGGCGGCCGTTCTTGTCGCCATGCTGGACGACATTGCGCACGGTGAAGGGGCGGGTGAGCAGGCGCGTCGCGGCGGCGCAGTCGCCCGCCTGCAGCGCCTCGCGGATGCGGCTCGACGAGATGACTTCCTCGGCGTCGTCGACGGGGGCGACCATTTCGGTGAAGAAGCCGAGGCGGCGGGCGTGGTCGGCGAGCGTCACGACATTGCCGCCGCGGCCCTTGCCGAAGACGAAATCAGCGCCGGTCACGACCCCCGCGGCGCCGTAGCGATCGAGCAGCAGCTCGGTGATGAAATCCTCGGCGGTCGTCGCGGCGAGCGTAGCATCGAACGGCAGGACGAGCATCGCGTCGGCGCCCGCGGCGGCGAACAATTCCTGCCTTTGGTCGAGCGTGGTCAGGCGGAAGGGCGGGACGTCGGGTTTGAAGAAGCGCACCGGATGCGGATCGAAGGTCGCGACGATCGCGGGGCGGCCCTCGTCCTGCGCATGGCGCACCGCGCGGCCGACGACCGCCTGATGCCCGGCGTGGAAGCCGTCGAAATTGCCGAGCGCGATCACCCCGTCGCGCAGGGGGGCGTCGATGCGGTGGTGGCCGTCGAGGCGGATCATGGGGCCGCTGTAATGGAAAGGGGCGGCGTCAGGGGCACGAGCCCCGCCTTGAGCACGCGGATCGCATTGCCGCCCATCGCGGCGCGGATTTCGTCGTCGCTGAAACCCGCGTCGATCAGCGCCTGCGTCACCTGCACGAGCTTCGACGTGTCGAACCGCACCGTCGTCGCGCCATCATAGTCGCTGCCAAGCGCGACGTGGCTAATGCCGACGAGGTCGCGGACATGCTTCATCGCCTTCGCGATGCTCGCGGGCGAGGTGTCGCACACCGCGGCGTCCCAATAGCCGATGCCGATCAGCCCGCCGGTCGCGGCAACGCCCTTGATCTGCTCGTCGCTGAGGTTGCGGTTGACCTTGCACGTCGCCTGTACGCCGCCGTGGCTCGAGACGACGGGGCGGCGCGCGATTTTGAGGATGTCGGCGACGCAGGCGTTCGAGCAATGCGCGATGTCGACGATCATGCCCTTCGCTTCCATCGCCTCGACGACCTGCCGCCCGATCGGCGTGAGCCCGCCCTTTTTGATGCCGTGCATCGAACCCGCGAGATCATTGTCGAAGAAGTGCGTCAGCCCCGCCATGCGAAAGCCGGCGGCGTAGAGCTTGTCGAGGTTCGCGAGCTTGCCTTCGAGGCCGTGCAGCCCCTCGATGCTGAGCATCGCGCCGACCGGCGGCACCCTACCGCGGCGTTCGGCGAGCAGGGCGTCGAGATTTTCCGGCGTGGTGACCGCGCGCAGCTTGCCGCTCGATGCCGCGACCGCGCGGTGGAGCTTTTCGGCGTGCCAGAGCGAGCGTTCGAGCAGCGAGTTCCAAGTCCGCACCGGCTGGAGCTGCGCGATCACGAGGCCGGTGATATTGTCGGTGTCGCCGCTGTTCGCGTCGTAATTCTGGCCCTTCGGCGACTTGGTCGTGCTCGCGAGGATTTGCAGCGCGACGTTGCCGTCCTCGAGCCGCGGCAGGTCCATATGGCCGCGGTCGGCGCGGTCGAGGAAATCGCGCTTCCACAGCAAGGTATCGCTGTGGAGGTCGACGATCGTCAGCGTCCGGTGCAGTGCCTTCGCGCGTTCGCTGACCGTCGGCAGCGGCTTGCCGTCGATCTGGTTCATCCCGCGCTCGAGCATGCCGGGGGCGAGGGCGAAGAAGGCGACCGCGGCGACCGCGACAACGAGCAATATGCCGATCAGCCAGCGACGCATGGGCCTATTTCCTTGTCAGCGTGACGAAGCTGTACGCCGGGCGGCCGGCGTCGTCGGCCGGGTGATCCTCGCGAGCAGATTCTTTCCAGTCGGCGGCGGCGGGATAGTCGATCACGGCGTCGCCCTTGGGCTCGAGCGCGACTTCGGTCAGCTCGATGCGGTCGGCGAGCGGGAGGAAGAGGCGATAGATTTCGGCGCCGCCGATCACCATCACATGCGGCGCGTTGGCGAGCTTTAGCGCTTCCTCGATCGTTGCCACGGGCTCGGCGCCCTCGTCCTGCCATTCGGGGTCGCGGGTGAGGACGATGTGGCGGCGGCCCTCGAGGATGGCGGGCAGGCTGTCGAAGGTCTTGCGCCCCATGATCATCGGGCGGCCCATCGTGACCTGCTTGAAGCGGCGAAGGTCGGCGGGCAGGTGCCAGGGCATCTTGCCATTCGCGCCGATCACGCCGTTCGATGCGCGCGCGAGGATCAGCGTGATTTCGGGATGATTCATGTGGGAGAAGTTCCAACCCAGGTTGCATGGCCGAGCTTGCGGCCGTCGCGGACCTCGGCCTTGCCATAATGATGGACATGGCAGGCGGGGTCGGTGAGCAGGTCGGGCACCGTCTCGATCCCGCCGCCGATCAGATTGTGCATGACGACCGGCAGCGCCGCGGTGGCGGTGCTGCCGAGCGGCAGGCCGGCGACGGCACGGATGTGATTTTCGAACTGGCTGACCACCGCGCCCTCGATCGTCCAATGGCCGCTGTTGTGGACGCGCGGCGCCATTTCGTTGAAGACGGGGCCGTCGGCGGTAGCGAAAAACTCGCCGGTGAGGACGCCGACATAGTCGAGGGTTTCGGCGATCTTTGCCATCAGCGCGCGCGCTTCGTCCTGCTGGTCGAGCACGGCTTGCGGCGGCGGCAGCGTTGAGGTCGCGAGGATGCCGCCTTTATGGACATTGACGGGCGAGTCCCAGAAGCGGACCTCGCCGTCGATGCCGCGCACGAGCAGCACCGAAAATTCATGGTCGAAGTCGACGAAGCCTTCGAGCACGGCGGCGTGGCGGCCGATGCCGTCCCAGGCGGCGCCGGCGTCGGCCGCGGTCATGATGCGCGCCTGCCCCTTGCCGTCATAGCCCATGCGCACGGTCTTCAGGATCGCGGGTGCGCCGATCTGTTCGAGTGCGGCATCGAGCGATGGGCGGTCGGGCACCGCGGCGAAAGGCGCGGGGCGGCCGCCGAGCCCGGCGACGAAATTCTTTTCGGTCAGCCGGTCCTGTGCGATTTCAAGCCCGGCGGCGCCGGGGTGCACCGCGACATGGCCCGAGAGAAAGCGCACCGTGTCGACGGGTACATTTTCGAATTCATAGGTGACGACGTCGCACGCCGCGGCGAAAGCGGCGAGGCGCGGCTCGTCGTCCCACGCGGCCTGGCTGTGATGCGCGGTGACTTCGGCGGCGACGCTTGTCGCGTCGGGGGCATAGATATGGACCTTGTAGCCGAGCTGCGCCGCCGCAACGGCGAGCATGCGGCCGAGCTGGCCGCCGCCGAGAATGCCGATCGTCGAACCGGGTGGCAGCAAGCGATCAGCCCTCGCGCACGGGGGTGGGGGCGACGCTGTTCGTCTGCGCCTCGCGCCAGGCGTCGAGTTTTTGTGCCAGATTGGCATCATTATTCGCGAGCAGCGCGGCGGCGAAGAGGCCGGCGTTGGTCGCGCCTGCCTTGCCGATCGCAAAGGTCGCGACGGGAATGCCGCCGGGCATCTGGACGATCGAATAGAGGCTGTCGACGCCGCTCAATGCCGCCGATTGGACGGGGACGCCGAGCACCGGCACGCGCGTCATCGACGCGACCATGCCGGGCAGATGCGCGGCGCCGCCGGCGCCCGCAATGATCGCCGCAAGGCCGCGGTCCGCCGCGCTTTTGGCATAGTTTACAAGGCGGTCGGGGGTGCGGTGCGCGGAAACGATCTGCACCTCGTGCGCGATGCCGAACTCTTCGAGGATCTGGACCGCGTGCGCCATCGTCGGCCAGTCCGACTGGCTGCCCATGATGACGCCGACTTGCGGGGCGGTTTCGCCCATTTCAATCCCTCCTGCCCCGGCTTCATCGCGTGTGAATCGCCGCCGATCCCCCCTAGCGACTGCTTTGCGCGCGGGCAACGCCGCGCGATTGATGCCATCGCGTTTACCGATTGGTATCAAGTCGGGACTAGGGTTGCCGCTCAATATCTCGCGGCATTCGGCCGGGGATCGTGGGTTGGGTTCGGGGACGTTGAATGGATAGCGTAGGGGGGGCACGGATCGCGGTCGACCAGTTCGGCACCGTCGCCGTAGACTCCATCGAGGACCAGCTGCGTGAAATACGCCGGGAACGCGATGCATTGCGCCGCGAGAACCGCGTGTTGAAGATCGCAGTCGCCGAGCTCGAACGCGTGTCCGAGCGCGATACGCTGACGCCCTTGTTCAATCGCCGCTATTTCCTGACCGCGATACACCACCGCATGGCGCGGTTCGAGCGGCACGCCGAACGCGCCGCGGTCGTCTTTATCGACGTCAACCAGCTCAAATATATCAACGACAATTTCGGCCACGCCGCGGGCGATTTCGCGCTGCTGGAGATCGCCAAGCGGCTCGCGGGCTCGATCCGCGCGACCGATGTCGCGGCGCGCATCGGCGGCGACGAATTCGGACTGATCCTCGACCAGTCGAGCGAGGATGGCGCGCGCGTGCAGGTCAACCGGCTCTGCGACGTGCTCACCGCGGCGCCCGCCGAATATGACGGGCACGAGATTGCGCTGTCGGCGTGCTTCGGGGTCGCGATGCTGCAGACGGGGATGACCGAATCGGACATTTTGGCCGCTGCGGACCGCGATATGTATCGCAGCAAGCAGGGGCTGGGCGGGCTGCCCGGCCACCGCTAACCGCGCGTTAACCAAAAAAGCGCATCATATCCCATGACGACAGGGGGGTGAGATGCGAAACCAGACCGACCCATATCTCGACATTCAGAACCGGATTACCGGACAGATCGGCGCGCTCGCTGAAGCGCTGCCGCACTGTGCGCTCGCGCAGATCGTGCAGGGGATCGACGACATCCGCTGCCTCGCGCGCGACCACGGCTTTGCCGCGGTCGAGACGCTTGCGAGCCGGCTCGAATCGGCGGTCGCGGGCGGCGGTTATCGCGCCGCGATCCTGACCTATCTCGACGCGATGAGCGATGCGGCGGCGGTGCCGCAGGGGCCGCTGCCGTCCGCCGTGCAGGAAGCGTGGCTGGCGTCGGTCGCGGTTCGGCTGGGCCATTGACGCCAAACGCCTGACGATTCAGACTTAATCGATGGATGCAATCATGCTTGCGCTGGTGGCGGTGCTGCTCGCCAATGCCGACGGGCGCAGCGGGATCGCGCTGTCGCGGCTGGTGAGCGCGCGCAGCGACCGGCGCGTCACGGTCGTCATCGCTTTTGCCGCTTTCATCGTCAACGCGGTCATCGCCGCGGTCGCCGGCGCGATCGCCAACGGGATGATCGGGCAGGGGGTTGCCGCTCTGCTCGTCGCGCTCGCAATGCTCTCGGCGGCCGCCGCATTGCTGTGGCGGATGAAACCTGCGTTCGATGCGGGCGCCGACGATGCGTCGCCGGTCATGCTTGCCGGCCGGATGCTCGCAAGCCAGTTCGGCGACCGCAGTCATTTCCTGATCGGCGCGCTCGCTGCGACGAGCGGCGCGGGGCAATGGGCGGCGGCCGGCGGGCTGGTCGGCTGGACGCTTGCGATGCTGCCCTTCCTCGCCTTCGGTCCGGCGCTCGCCGAGCGGCGCGCGGCGCGGAACCTGCGTTGGGCCGCGGCCGCGATCCTGATCCTCTGGGGGCTGCGCAGCGCGCTGGAGGCGTTCGGATTGATCGGCTGATACGTCCGGTTTGCTCGGTTTCATCGTTTTTGTCGATCAAGCTCACCCAAAGCTTCAATGGGAAACCTGTGCCCCGCTTCGCTATATCGGCGGGACAACAGAAGGATGCTCCCATGTCCGACAAAAATGACAATGCCCCCGCCGTCGCGGATGCGCTCAACGCGCTGCTCGCCGACAGTTTCGCGCTCTATCTGAAGACCAAAAACTATCACTGGCACGTCCAGGGCCCGCGCTTTCGCGAACTGCACCTGCTGTTCGACGAGCAGGCGGCGCAGATTTTCGCGACGACCGACCTGATCGCCGAGCGCGTGCGCAAAAATGGCGCGCCGACCTTGCGCTCGATCGGCGACGTCAGCCGCCGCGCGTCGATCCGCGATGATGACAGCGCGGGTTCGGATGCCGAGGTGATGATCCGCACGCTGGCCGGCGACAACAAGTTCCTGCTCGGTCAGCTCAAGGCGGTGAAGGCCGCGGCTGAGGCCGACGGCGATATCGCGACGAGCGGGCTGGTCGACGGCTGGGCCGACGAGGCGCAGCAGCGGATCTGGTTTCTGGAAGCAACGCTGGGCTATTGATGGCGCAAGCCAGATTAGACGTGCCCCATTCGTCATCCCGGGCTTGACCCGGGATCCCGCTTTTTGAGTATCGACTGGCTTCGGTCGCAAGCGGGGCCCCGGATCAAGTCCGGGGTGACGATGAATGAGAAGGCCGCTTGTCGCTCGAAAGCGGCGGGTCCCTCATGGCAAACAAAAAAGGGCGGCCCGCGAGCCGCCCTTTTCGTTATCCGTTTATCCCGCCGATCAGTCCTGATGCGGCTGGATGTTCACCGCGGCGAACTTGCCGCGGTCGTCGACTTCGATGTCGAACGCGACGCGGTCGCCTTCGTCGAGGCCCGCCATGCCGGCGCGCTGCACCGCGCTGATGTGGACAAAGGCATCGGCCTGTCCGTCGTCGCGCGCGATAAAGCCGAAGCCCTTCGTCGTGTTGAAGAATTTGACGGTGCCCGACGTGCGCTCACCGGTCAGCTGACGACGGCCGCGGGCACCGCCCGGGGCGCCGCCGGGTGCGCCGCGATCGTCGCGTGCACGCGGAGCGAATTCCTCGACCGGCATCGGTTCGCCTTCGATCTTGAGATCGATGGCCGAGACCTTGCCGTTGCGTTCGACGAGCGTGAAGCCGAGCGGCTGGCCCGAAGCGAGGCCCTGAAGCCCTGCCTGTTCGACCGCGCTGATGTGGACAAACACATCTTCACCGCCGTCGTCGCGGGCGACGAAGCCGAAGCCCTTCGATGCGTTGAAGAATTTCACCGTGCCATTGCCTTCGCCGACGACCTGCGCGGGCATGCCGCCGCCACGTCCGCCGCCGAAGCCACCGCCGCCGCCACGATCGCCGCCGCCGAAGCCACCGCGGTCACCACCGCCGAAGCCGCCGCCACGATCACCGCCGCCGAAGCCGCCACGGTCGCCGAAGCCGCCACCGCGGTTGCCACCGCCATAGCTGTCGCCGCCATAGGGTGCAGGTTCGAAGCTGTCGAAATTGCCGAAATCATCGCGCTTGCCGCGCCCCCGCTGGCCGCGGCGATCCTTGTTGAAACTCATTGTCTAATAGTCGCTTTCGGTTCGTCCATACCCCATTCGATCAGCGCCTTGCGTCGGACGGGGACGCAGTTCACCATGGGCACAGACTCGCCCCGTGCCTCTAACGGCGCAATATATAGCCTAAATGAACGCCATCTGCGAACGGAAAATTCAGGTCCCGGCCCTGGCAGAAAGCGCGCTTTGCCGCAGCCCCGCGGCGGGCGGCCTACGCCCGCGAAAACCAGTCATTGAGCGGCGAGGCCGCTTGGCCTAAGGCGACCTCTATGACTGTCTATTTCCACGAAGAAGATTTGCCCGAGGGCGTGCTGGGTCCGGGCGCGGTTGCGATCGATACCGAGACCATGGGGCTGAACCCGCTGCGTGACCGGCTGTGCCTTGTCCAGATCAGCGACGGGTCGGGCGACGAGCATCTCGTCCGCTTCAAGCCCGGCAGCACCTATGACGCGCCGGTACTGAAGGCTATATTGACCGACCCCAACAGGTTGAAATTATTCCATTTTGCGCGCTTCGACATCGCGGCGCTACAGCAGGCGCTCGGCGTCGTCACGGCGCCCGTCTATTGCACCAAGATCGCCTCGAAGCTGATCCGCACCTACACCGACCGCCATGGCCTGAAGGAACTGGTGCGCGAACTCTTGGGACAGGAAGTGTCGAAGCAGCAGCAGTCGAGCGACTGGGGTGCTGCCGAACTCAGCGACGCGCAGCGCGACTATGCCGCGAGCGATGTGCGGTTCCTGCACGCGATGAAGGAGATCCTCGACATGCGGCTGGCGCGCGAAGGGCGCACCGGCCTCGCGCAGTCCTGCTTCGATTTCCTGCCGACGCGCGCGGCGCTCGATCTCGCGGGTTGGCCCGAGGTCGATATTTTCGCGCACACCTGAAGAGGCGATTCGCAAGAGCATGTCCGAACGCGCCGATCTTGACCGCACGATGCGCCGCATGTGGGCGGCGAGCGGGTCGAGCCACGACCGCGTCGTGCGCATCCTGCGTTACGGCCTGCCGCTCGTCATCGGCGTCGTCGCGGCGGTGCTCGTCTTCTCGCCCTTCACTCAGCGCGCCGAGATCAGTTTCCTCTTGTCCAAGGACAAGGTCGAGATGGCCAAGGAGCGGATGAAGGTGACGCGCGCCGAATATCGCGGCCAGGACGCGAAGGGGCAGCCGTTCGCGCTGCTCGCGGGCAGCGCGGTCCAGAAGAGCTCGGCCGAGCCGATCGTGCGGATGACCGACCTGTCGGGGGCGATCAAGCTCACCGATGGCCCGGCGACGATCGTCGCGAAGGACAGCGCCTATAATATGGAGACCGAAAAGGTCGCGGTGCCCGGGCTGGTGCAGGTCAAGAGCGCCAATGGCTATCGCATCGATGCGAGCAATGTCGCGGTCGATTTGAAGACGCGTAGTCTCGCCGGGCAGGGCGGCGTCAACGGAAGTTTGAACATCGGCCATTTTTCGGCCAACCAGCTGTTCGCCGACCTCGACAAGCGGGTCGTTCGCCTGCAGGGCAATGCGCGGCTGCGGATCAATCAGGGAGTGCTCAAATGAACCGCGTATCGCCGATGAAGAGCGTGGCGCTTGCGGGCACCGGCTTTGCACTCGCCAGCCTTGCCTTGCTGTCATCGGGTAGCGGCGGCGACGCCGCGCAAGCGCAGGCGCTCGCCAATCACAACAGCGGGGCGCCGGTCGATTTCGCCGCGGGCAGCATCGAGGTGCAGGACCGCGCCGACCGCGTCGTTCTGGAGGGCAATGTCCGCGTCACGCAGGCGGGACTGACCGTCACCGCACCGCGGATGACCGTCGCCTACACGCGGAGCGGTGGCACCGACGTCAACCGGCTCGACGCTACTGGCGGCGTGACGGTGGTGAAAGGCGATGAGACGGCGAAGGGCAATGTCGCCATTTACGACCTCGACCGGCGGCTAATCACGATGGTCGGCAATGTCGAACTGCGCCAGCGCGGAAACAATCTGCGCGGCGGGCGGCTGGTGATCGATCTCAACAGCGGGCGCGCGACGGTCGACGGGCGCGGCGCGGCGCGCGGTCCCGACGGCAACCCGGTGCAGGGCGGCACGGGCGGGCGCGTCACCGGCACCTTCACAGTACCGGAAAGAAAGCAGTAACCAACGCCTTTAACCGGGCTGCAACCACGCGCCTTCACCAAGGGTGCGGGACCAGATCATCCGCGGAGCCGGGGGGCGACGCCGCATAGTCGAAAGCAGCCCCCATGCGCTTTTCCCCGATCGTCCCGCCCCGGCGTCCGCTGTTCGGCCGCCGCCAGGAACCCCCTGTGGTGATCGTGCCCACCCCGACATCCGAAGAGCGGCGGCTGATCGACCGCATCATTCGTCACGCGGGCTATCGCGAGTCGCGGTAAGCGTTGTTAGCGCAGCATATCGCCCCTACATGGGGCGCGCATGCCGCCTGACACCTCCACTTCCGCCGACGCCTCGCGTGAGCCGCCCGTCCTTGCGACGCTGCGGCGTTTCCTGCCCTATCTGTGGCCGGCGGGGCAGACCGAGGCGAAGGTCCGCATTGTCCTCGCGGGCCTCATCGTGCTCGCGTCGAAGGGCGTGCAGCTGTCGATGGGCTTCCTCTATGGCGCCGCGATCGACCGGATGGCGCCGGGCATGGAGCAAGGCGTCGCGCTCGCGATCGGGCTCGTCCTCGCTTACGCCGGCGCACGCTTTGCCGGAGTGCTGTTCGACAATTTGCGCAATGTCGTGTTCGAACGCGTCGGGCAGGATGCGACGCGCGAACTCGCGATCACGACCTTCAGCCACCTGCATGCGCTGAGCCTGCGCTTCCACCTCGCGCGGCGGACGGGCGAGGTCACCAAGGTGATCGAAAGGGGCACGAAGAGCATCGACACGATGCTCTATTTCCTGCTGTTCAACATCGCGCCGACGATCGTCGAGCTGCTCGCGGTGCTCATCATTTTCTGGACCAAGTTCAGTTTCGGACTGGCCAGCGCGACCGCGCTGATGGTCGTCGTCTATATCATCTTCACGCGCAAGGTGACCGACTGGCGCAACGCGCTGCGCACGCGGATGAACGACCTCGACACGCTGACCATCGGGCGCAGCGTCGACAGCCTGCTCAATTACGAAACGGTCAAATATTTCGGCGCCGAGGCGCGCGAGGAAGCGCGCTACCGCGACGTCGCCGACCAATATGCGCGCGCCGCGGTCAAGAGCGAGAACAGCCTGGCATGGCTCAATATGGGGCAGAGCCTGATCACCAATATCGCGCTCGCGGGCGCGATGGCCTACACCGTATGGGGCTGGTCGCAGGGGCAGTTCCAGGTCGGCGATGTGGTGCTGGTGAACACTTTGCTCGCACAGCTCTTCCGCCCGCTCGACATGCTCGGCATGGTCTATCGCGTGATCCGCCAGGGGCTGATCGACATGGAGGCGATGTTCCGCCTGATCGACACCCCGTCCGAGATCAGCGATGCGCCGGATGCCTGGCCCCTCGTCGTGAACGGCGGCGCGGTGGCATTCGAGAATGTCGTTTTCGGTTACGAGCCCGACCGCACGATTTTGAACGGCGTGAGCTTCGCGGTCGGCGCGGGCGAGACGCTGGCGATCGTCGGGCCTTCGGGCGCGGGCAAGTCGACGATCGCGCGATTGCTCTTCCGTTTCTACGATCCGCAGGGCGGACGGATCATGATCGACGAGCAGGATATCGCCAAGGTCACGCAGAAAAGCCTGCGCGCCGAGATCGGCATCGTCCCGCAGGACACGGTGCTGTTCAACGACAGCATCGGTTATAATATCGCCTATGGCCGCGAAGGCGCCAGTGCGGACGAAATCGCTGCGGCGGCCGAGGGCGCGGCGATCGACGGCTTTATCGCGATCCTGCCGCAGGGCTATGATACCGAAGTCGGCGAACGCGGGCTGAAGCTGTCGGGCGGCGAGAAGCAGCGCGTCGCGATCGCGCGCACCTTGCTCAAGAACCCGCCGGTGCTGATCCTCGACGAAGCGACGAGCGCGCTCGACAGCCGCACCGAGGCGGCGATCCAGGACACGCTCGAACGCATTGCGGCGCGGCGCACGACGCTGGTGATCGCGCACCGGCTGTCGACGGTGACGGGCGCCGACCGGATCGTGGTGCTCGACAAGGGGCGTGTCGCCGAAACCGGCACGCACGACCAGCTGCTGCGGATGCGCGGGCTTTACGCCGACATGTGGGCGCGGCAGCAGGCCGAGCGCGACGAGGGAACCGTCGAGGCTTAGGGGCCGTCGGCGCGCCGACCGCCGTATTTACAATTTTGTAAGTGATTTCCGTCCATTGGACCTTCGGGGACCAATCCGTCGCGTGGACGGATGTCGAGGCGAAAGGCGGGGATCTTGATCAGGCTGGCGATGTGTATCGCGATCGACCACGATCCGTGGCTCGTCGCGCTGGCGGTTGCGATCTGCGGCGTCGGCGCCTTTGCGATCGTGCAGATGTTCGAACGCGCGCGCGATGCGCAGCGAAAGCAGGGGATCGCCTGGGCGTTCCTGGTCGCGGTCGCCGCCAGCGCGACGATCTGGTGCACCCATTTCGTCGCCATGCTCGCCTTTGAGGCGAAGGCGCCGGTCACGCTCGATCCCGTGCTGACCATCGCCTCGCTGATGGTTGCGATGGTCGGCTCGTTCATCGGCTTCGCGGTCGCCGCGTGGGGCAAGGATGAAGTTTTTGGTGCGATCGGCGGGGCGCTGTTCGGCGGCGCCATTGCGGCGATGCATTTCACCGGCATGACCGCCTATCGCGTCGACGGAATCGTCGCCTGGGATGACGCCTATGTCGCCGCGGCGGTGATTTGCGGCATGGTTTTTGCCGCAGCCGCGCTGACGGTGCTCCGCACGAGCCGGGCGGTGCGCGGCCGTGTGCCGCTGGCGACGGGGCTGATCGTGCTTGCGATTGCCTCGCTCCATTTCCTGGCGATGACCGCGATGCGAATCACGCCGATGGCGCTCGACGAAACTCCGCTGCGTCCGGCCGAATTCAACGCGCTGGCGCTCGCGACGGTGCTCGTCGGCGGGATCGTGATCGCGGCGGGGGTCTTCGCGGCGATGCTCGATCGCCAGACACGCTCGGAGGCGATGCGCGAGCTGACGCATATGGCGATGAACGATGCGCTGACCGGCCTCCCCAATCGCACCGCCTTTCGCACCGAACTGGCGCGGCAGATCGGCGGCGCGATCGTGAAGGGCGAGCGCGTCGGGCTGTGCGCGATCGATCTCGACCGCTTCAAGGAAATCAACGACGTCCACGGCCACAAGGCGGGCGACGAGGTGCTCGCGCGGCTCGCAGGGCGGATGCGCGAGACGCTCGGGCATAATGAATTCGTAGCGCGGCTCGGCGGCGACGAGTTCGTCGCGCTGACGCGCTTTACCGATCGCACGCAGCTGGCTGCGTTCGCGGCGCGGCTCGATGCCGAGCTGAAGGCGCCGCTCGCCTTCCCCGATTTCGAGGCGCGTCTCGGTGCGAGCATCGGCGTCGCGGTGTTCCCTGACGATGCGGCGACCGCCGAGATGCTGTCGAACAACGCCGACCTTGCCATGTATCGCGCCAAGGCCGATGCCGCGACCGCGCCCTGCTATTATGACTGGCAGCTCGACGAGGCGATCCGCGACCAGCGCGAACTCGCCGCCGACCTTCGGGGAGCGATCGACCGCGACGAACTCGACGTCCATTATCAGGTCCAGACCTCGGTCACGACGGGCGAGGTCACCGGATATGAGGCGCTGCTGCGCTGGGCGCACCCGGTTCGCGGGGCGATTCCGCCGGCGGTGTTCATCCCGCTGGCCGAGGCGAACGGCTTTATCCTGGCGCTGGGCGAATGGGTGATGCGGCGCGCTTGCACCGATGCGGCGGCGTGGCCGCACGCGTCGAAGGTCGCGGTCAATGTGTCGCCGCTCCAGCTGGCGCATGTGGACCTGCCGCGCCTGTTCCATCAGATATTGCTCGATACCGGCTTGCCGCCAAGGCGTCTGGAAATCGAGCTGACCGAAACCGCGATCATCGCCGACCGCGAACGCGCGTTGCACGTGCTGCGCCAGATCAAGGCGCTCGGCATCGGCGTCGCGCTCGACGATTTCGGCACGGGCTATTCGTCGCTGGAAACCCTGCGCGCCTTTCCGTTCGACAAGATCAAGCTCGACCGCTTCTTCGCCGCCGAGCTCGAGGGCAATATCCAGTCGACCGCGATCCTCCGCGCGGTGCTCGCGCTCGGCAAAAGCCTGTCGATCCCGATCCTCGCCGAGGGGATCGAGACGGCCGAACAGCTCGACGTGCTCCGCCGCGAAGGCTGCGACGAGGCGCAGGGCTTCCTGATCGGGCGGCCCGGCCGTTCGGTTCCGGCCGGCGGCGAGGGCGATACGTCCGGTCAGGTGTGTGCAGCCTGAGCCGCGGCGAGCCAATCGCAACTAAATTACTTGCCTTGGGTTGACCCCGCGCGCCCGCGCACTTTACGCAGGGGGCCATGCCGCATGACACCAGCCTGATCGGAACCATCGTCGCCGGTCTGGGCGTTGCCTTCCTGATGGGGGCGCTGGCGCACCGGCTCAGGATATCGCCGATCGCGGGCTATCTGCTCGCGGGGGTGCTCGTCGGGCCGTTTACGCCGGGGATCGTTGCCGACACCGGGCTCGCGCTCCAGCTTGCCGAGATCGGCGTGATCCTGCTGATGTTCGGGGTCGGGCTGCATTTTTCGCTGAAAGACCTGCTGTCGGTGCGCAAGATCGCGGTGCCGGGAGCGATCGCGCAAATCGCGGTCGCGACCGCGCTCGGCATGATGCTCGGGCTGTGGCTCGGCTGGCCGGTCGAGGGCAGCATTGTCTTTGGCCTGGCACTGTCGGTCGCGTCGACCGTCGTGCTGCTCCGCGCGCTGCAGGCGCGCGACATGGTCGAGACCGAAAAGGGGCGGATCGCGGTCGGCTGGCTGATCGTCGAGGATCTCGTGATGGTGCTCGCGCTCGTGCTGTTGCCCGCGATGTTCGGCGACCGCGGCGATGAGGGGGGCTCTGCGGGGCTGCTGCAATCGGCGGCGATCGTGCTGCTCAAGGTCGTCGGCTTCGGCGCCTTCATGTTCGTGATCGCGCGGCGGGTGCTGCCGTGGGTGCTCCACTGGGTCGCGCATTCGGGGTCGCGCGAGCTGTTCCGCCTCGCGGTGCTCGCGATCGCGCTCGGGGTCGCGTTCGGCGCGGCGGTGATTTTCGATGTGTCGTTTGCATTGGGCGCCTTCTTCGCGGGCATGATCCTCGGCGAAACGCAGCTGTCGCGGCGCGCCGCCGAAGAGACGCTGCCGCTGCGCGATGCGTTCGCGGTGCTGTTCTTCGTGTCGGTCGGCATGCTCTTCGATCCCAAGGTGCTCGTCGAGCAACCGGGGCCGGTGCTGGCGACGGTGGCGATCATCATGCTCGGCAAGTCGGTCGCCGCCTACGCGCTCGTCCGTGCCTTCGGGCATCATTCGGGGACCGCGCTGACGGTGTCGGTCAGCCTTGCGCAAATTGGCGAATTTTCGTTCATTCTCGCGGGGCTGGGGGTAGGCCTGAAAGTGCTGCCCGAAACGGGGCGCGACCTGATCCTCGCGGGGTCCTTGCTGTCGATCCTGTTCAACCCGATCCTCTTCTCGCTCGCGGTAAAATATATGCGCGACGCGGAGGCCGAGGAGGAAGAAGCGGAGGCGGAGGGCGAGGTTGCGCCCGCGCCGTGCAACGCCGGCGTCGTGCTGATCGGCTATGGCCGCGTCGGCAGCCATATCGGCAGCCTGATCTGCGGGCGCGGCGAGGGGCTGACGGTGATCGAGGACCAGAAGGATATGGCCGCGGCGGCGCGCGAAGCGGGGGCGACGGTGATCGTCGGCGACGCGACGAAGGAAAGCATTTTGCGGCAGGCGGGGCTCGACATCGCGTCGACCCTGCTGATCGCGATCCCCGAGGGGGTCGAGGCCGGCGCGATCGTGCGACGCGCGCGCGCGATCAATCCCAAGCTGGTGATCGTCGCGCGCGCGCATTCGGACGAGGAGGTCGACGATCTGGTGCGCCGCGGCGCCGACCATGTCGTGATGGCCGAACGCGAGACCGCGTCGCGGATGGCCGAGCGGGCGATGCTGACTTTGGCTTAGCTTCCCCTATCCCAATTCTCGTCATTCCCGCGAAAGCGGGAACCCAGCGAGCTGAGGTTGCAACTGGGTTCCCGCTTTCGCGGGAATGACGAGGTTGGTTTTGTGGCCTATTTGGAGGCGGTCGGGGCTTCCCTCTCCCCATCATCCGCCCTATCGCCTTCGACAATGTCCGCCGACGCTCTCCTTCCGCTCCTGAAATCCACCTTCGGCTTCGACCATTTCCGTGGCCGCCAGGGCGAGGTCGTCGATCGCGTGATGGCGGGCGCGCGGACGCTCGCGGTGATGCCGACGGGGGCGGGCAAGTCGCTGACCTATCAGCTGCCCGCGGTTGCACTGAACGGCTGCGTCGTCGTCGTGTCGCCGCTGATCGCGCTGATGCACGACCAGCTGCGCGGTGCGCGCGCGGCGGGGATTCGCGCCGCGAGCCTCACCAGCGTCGATGCCGACTGGGCCGAGACGCGGCAGGCGTATCGCGACGGCCAGCTCGACCTCTTGTACGTCGCGCCCGAGCGCGCGACGGGCGAGGGGTTTCGTACCTTGCTCGAGGCGCAGACGCCGGCGCTGTTCGCGATCGACGAGGCGCATTGCGTTTCCGAATGGGGGCATGATTTCCGCCCCGATTACCGCCTGCTGCGCCCGCTGCTCGACACCTTTCCGGCGGTGCCGCGGCTCGCACTGACCGCAACCGCCGACAAGCACACGCGCGAGGATATTCTCGTCCAGCTCGGCATCCCGGCCGACGGGCTGATCCTCGCGGGCTTCGACCGGCCGAACATCCGTTATGCGGTGCGTCCGCGCGTGAGCCCCGCTAAGCAGCTGGTCGATTTCATCGCCGCCAATCCGGGGCCGGGGATTGTCTATGCCCCGACGCGAAACGGCACCGAGCGGCTCGCCGAGCAGATCGCGGCGGCGACGGGGCGCAGCGTCGCCGCCTATCACGCGGGGCTCGACCCTGAACGGCGCGCGCGGGTGCAGCATGATTTCGTTGCGTCGGAGGACGGCATCGTCACCGCGACGGTTGCCTTCGGCATGGGGATCGACAAGCCCGACGTGCGCTTCGTCGCGCACGCCGGCCTGCCGAAATCGATCGAGAGCTATTATCAGGAAACGGGGCGCGCGGGGCGCGACGGCGACCCCGCCGAGGCGATGATGCTGTGGGGCGCCGACGATTTTGCGCGCGCAAGAATGCGGCTGTCCGAATTGCCCGAGGGGCGCGTCGCGGGCGAGCGGGTACGACTGAACGCGCTCGCGGCGCTGGTCGAGACGGTTGAATGCCGTCGCGCGCTGCTGTTGCGGCACTTTGGCGAGAACCCGCCCGAGCGCTGCGGCAATTGCGACAATTGCCTCGAGCCCTCGGCGCAGGTCGATGCGACCGTGCTCGCGCAGAAGCTGCTCAGCGCGGTGTATCGCACCGGGCAGAGCTTTGGCGCGGGGCATATCGAGGCGGTGCTGACCGGGCGGAGCGACGAGCGGATCGCGAGCCGCGGGCACGACAAATTGTCGGTGTTCGGGATTGTCGCGGGCGAGGAAGCGCGGCTGATCAAGCCGCTGGTGCGCAGCCTGATGGCGCGCGAGGCGCTCGACACCACCGAGCATGGCGGGCTGATGCTCGGCCCCGCGGCGCGCGCGATGATGAAGGGCGAGACCGCGGTGCTGATGGCCGAACCGCCGGTGAAGCGGACGCAGCGCGAGGGTGGGCGGACGAGCCGCGCCGACCGCGCGGCGGCGAACCCCGTTGGCGATCCGCTGTTCGATGCGCTGCGCACGATGCGGCGCGAACTGGCGGCCGAAGCCGGGGTGCCGCCCTATGTCATCTTCCACGACGCGGTGCTGCGCGCGATGGCGAGCGGGCGGCCCGCGACGCGGAGCGCGCTGGCGGACATCCCCGGCGTCGGGGGCAAGAAGCTCGAGGCGTGGGGCGACGCGTTCCTGGGCGTGATCCGGCAATTTTGAGCCGATCGTCGGCTAGCCCGGCGAAATGATCGAAACGATGTCGCTGCGCAGCGTCCAGCCGAGCCGTTCGTAGAGCGCCTTGCCGTCGGCTGTGGCGACCAGCAGGCATTCGGTGGCGCCGCGGCGAAGGGCGCAGCGGCCGAGTTCGGCCATGATCGCCGAGCCGAGCCCGCGGCGGCCGAACTGCGGCTCGGTCACGATCTGGTCATAGACGGCGGTGGTGCCGTGGATGCCGAGGACGCCGCGCGCCGCGAGCGAGCCGTCGACGTGCCTAGCGATCGCCTCGAAACGGTAAGCGCTTTCATCGACCTCGAATATGAAATCGGGGATAGGCCGCGCCGCGGGCATGTCGGTTCCGGTCGCCATCAGCCACATCGGATCGCGCGGCTGCCAATTTGGCGGAATATGCTGGAGAATCGTATCGCGCGGGGCCGCGAAGTCGACATAGATGTGGGGCGCATCAACCGCAGCGAAGGCGGCGGCTGCGGCGTCGCCCGAGGCATTCCCGAGGATGAAGCGGCCGGCCTGGTCGGGCTTGCCGACATCGAACCACAGCGCCGAGGGAAGCGTGGCGGCAACAGGTTGGGCGTATTCACGGGCCGCGCAGTAACCGAAGGCCCAATCGAAATGTTCGTTCATGGTCGCGACCATAGGTGATGCGCGCGGCAAGGAAAGTGACAACGCGCCTTCGTGCCCCACCTTCATGCTTGTCAGCAAGCGCGCGGCAGGAGTAGATCGACGGCATGAGCGATTTTCGAACCCTATCCGCCGACTATAGCGTCGCCCCGCAAATCAGCATCGACGATGTCGCCGAGGCGAAAGCCGCGGGCTTTGCGATGCTGATCAACAATCGTCCCGATGGTGAGGAGCCTTCGGCGCCGCAGGGCGACGATATCGCGCATGCCGCGGCGGCCGAGGGGCTGGCCTATGCCGCGATTCCGATCGGCCACGCGGGTTTCAGCCATGCCCAGATCGACGCGCTCGACAAACTGCTCGGCGATGCGACGGGGCCGATCCTCGCCTATTGCCGGTCGGGCACGCGCTCGACGCATCTGTGGGCGCTGACGCGCGCGCGCGCGGGTGACGATGTCGATGGCATCGTCGAAGCGGCGGCGAATGCGGGTTATGATCTCAGTGGGTTGCGGCCGATGCTGGACGCGCTCGCGGGGGAAAAATGAATCAGGCGGCGTTGATCCAGCTTGGCGCATCGCTGATCGCGGTGGTTTTCGTCGCCTGGCTGGTCGGGAAGATCGGGCTCGGCGGCGATCCGCGGATCGCGGATGCAAGCCACGCAATCCGGCTGGCCGAAGAGGCCGAGGCGGGGTTTCGCGGGGTCGAGGTCGCGCGCGA